>JASHRR010001108.1 GCA_030037185.1 Xanthobacteraceae bacterium
GACATTGCTGCACGGCACATTAAATGGTTGCCGCCAAAAAACACGGGTCGCGATGCGATGCCCAAGGCATCATCTTAACTGTTATGTTTCAAGCAATTGATGCAAAATTTTGCAATCGCGCATCATTTCGTCAACGACGGCCGAAGTTGCACCGCCGTGCGTCGTAAGTCGGTCGGCGCATGCCGCGGCCAAGCGAGCAATTCGCAGCTGCGAACGGCCTGGCACGCCAGTTGCTAACCCCCGTGAAAGCGTGACGCTGGCGGAGCATTTTTGAATGAAGAAGGGGTTCTTCTGCGTTGGTCACCTGCCCACGCTTTTTGCATCATTCTTCTACTTCGATATGAGTTTCATGGTCTGGGTCATGCTCGGGCCGTTGGGGGTGCAAATCGCCGCGGACCTTGACCTTTCTCCGGCGCAAAAGGGATTCATGGTCGCCGTGCCGGTTCTTTCCGGCGCGCTGCTGCGCATCGTGGCCGGGATCATGGTCGACCGGTTGCGGCCGAAGCTCACCGGCATCATTCTGCAGACGATCGTCATCGCGAGCCTGCTTGGGGCCTGGCTTGCCGGCATCAAATCCTTCGCGGCGATCCTTGCGGTCGGACTTGCGCTCGGCGTCGCCGGCGCGTCCTTCGCGGTCGCCCTGCCGCTGGCGTCGCAGTGGTATCCGCCGGCTTACCAGGGCACGGCGCTCGGCATCGCGGGCGCGGGCAATTCCGGCACCGTGTTCGCGGCCCTGTTTGCCCCGACGCTCGCCGGAGCTTTCGGCTGGAGCAATGTCATCGGCCTTGCCGTAATCCCGCTTGGCGTCGCGCTTGCGGTATTCGTTTTGATGGCGCGCGACAGCGACAAGGTCCCGGCGCCGCAACAGCGCGCCGACTATCTGCGCGTGCTGAAGATCGGCGACGCCTGGTGGTTCATGTTTCTCTACAGCGTTACATTCGGCGGCTTCGTCGGCCTTTCGTCATCGCTGACGATCTACTTCAACGATCAGTACGGCCTGAGCCCGGTCGTCGCCGGTTACTTCACGGCAGCCTGCGTGTTCGCGGGCTCATTCATGCGGCCGATCGGCGGCGCGTTCGCCGACAAGGTCGGCGGTGTGCTCTCGCTCTCGATCATGTACGCGGTGGCGGCCGGTGCGCTGGCAATCATCAGCCTCGGGGTCTCCTCCGCGCCGGTGGTGCTCGTTGTGTTCATCGTCGCCATGCTGGCCCTCGGCATGGGCAATGGCGCGGTGTTCCAGCTCATTCCCCAGAGCTTTCGAAGCGAGATCGGGGTCATCACCGGGCTCGTCGGCATGGCCGGCGGTGTCGGCGGCTTCTACCTCGCCTCGAGCCTCGGCATCTCGAAACAGCTGACCGGCTCCTACCATCCGGGCTTCCTCGTGTTCGGCTTGCTTGCGGCCGGCGCGCTGCTCGCGCTCACCGGCGTCAAGGACCGCTGGCGACGCACATGGGGGGCAGCTCTTGATCTTGGCTCGGCGCGGATATGAGGAGGCAGCTTGGCGCCGCAAAGACAGCGTCTCCTCCTTGTCGGCAACGGCATGGCCGGGATGCACGCGATCGATGAAATGCTCGCGCGTGATCGCGAAGGCTTCGAGATTGAAGTCATCGGCGCGGAGCCGCATCCCAACTACAATCGTATTTTGCTGTCCTCGGTGCTCGCCGGAGAGAGGGAGATCGATGACATCGTCGTTCACTCCCGCGAATGGTACAAGGCAAACGACATCAAGCTCACGCTCGGCGACGCCGCGGTGAAGCTCGACACCGGCGCCAAGATCGTCACCACGGCGTCGGGCGGCGCGATCAGTTACGACAAGCTCATCCTGGCGACGGGTTCCCGCCCGGTGGTGCCGCCGGTTGCCGGGCTCAACCTTCCCGGCGTCTGCGCTTTTCGCAACATCGCCGATCTCGAACTCATGCGTGCCATCAGCCGCGACGGCGGCCGCGCCGTCGTGGTCGGCGGCGGGCTGCTCGGACTTGAAGCGGCCTTCGGTCTGAAAAAGCGCGGCATGACGGTCACCGTACTCCACCTCATGGGGAGCCTGATGGAGCGCCAGCTCGATCGAGCCGCCGGCCTTCTCCTTCAGCACGATCTCGAAACAAGGGGCATCGCCGTGCTCACCACGGCGCAAACCGAGGCCGTCGCCGGCGATATGCGCGCCGAAGCGGTGCAGCTCGCCGACGGGCGCGAGCTTGCGGCCGATATCGTCGTGTTCGCCGTCGGCGTACGGCCCAACATCGATCTAGCGCGCGCCGCAGGGCTTGATGTCAATCGCGGCATCATCGTCGACGATTTCATGGCGACGAGCGCGCCCGACGTTTTCGCCGTCGGCGAATGCGTCGAGCATCGCGGGCAGATATTCGGCCTGGTCGGTCCGTTGTGGGAGCAGGCGCGCATATGCGCGGCGGTTCTATGCGGCGATATCCCTGGGCCTTATGTGGCGCCGGTTCCCCATACGAGTCTCAAGGTCACGGGCGTCGACGTCTTTTCCGCCGGCGTGCTCGAGGCGCGCGACGAGGGGGACGAGGAAATCACCCTGCGAGACGCCGGCTGCGGCCAGTACAAGAAGCTTGTGATCCGCGACGGCCGCCTCGCCGGCGCGATTCTCTACGGTGAAATCGCCGACGGCCCGTGGTTCGTCGAGCTCATCCAATCCAAACGCGACATCGCGCCGCTTCGCGACAACCTGATCTTCGGGCGCGCCTTGGCGCCGGCCGCATAGCAAAGCTTAACAACCATGCTCCTTGCGCCGATTACCGCGGACGTTCGCACCACGTGCCCCTATTGCGGCGTCGGTTGCGGGGTCGTGGCGGCTCTTGCCTCGCCCCGCTTACAAGGCGACCCGGTGCATCCGGCCAATGCCGGCCGCCTTTGCTCGAAGGGCTCGGCGCTCGGCGAGACGTTGGGCCTCGAACGGCGCCTGCTGGTCCCGGAAATCAACGGTCAGCGCGCCAGCTGGGACGCAGCCCTCGGTCTCGTCGCGGCAAAATTTTCCGCGGCAATTGCGGAGCATGGGCCGGAATCGGTCGCGCTCTACGTGTCCGGGCAATTCCTCACCGAGGATTACTACGTCGCCAACAAACTCATGAAGGGTTTCTTTGGGGCCGCGAATATCGACACCAATTCGCGTCTGTGCATGGCGTCCTCGGTCGCCGGCCACATCCGCGCGTTCGGCGAAGATGTGGTGCCCGGGTGCTATGCCGATATCGACGAAGCCGATCTCGCCGTGCTCGTCGGCAGCAACACCGCCTGGTGCCACCCGGTTCTCTACCACCGGCTTATCGCGGCGCGCGCCGCGCGCGGAACCCGCATCGTCGTCATCGACCCGCGCCGCACCGCGACATGCAATGATGCGGACCTGCATTTGCCGCTGCGGCTCGGCAGCGACGTGGCGCTGTTTGACGGACTGCTCGCGCATCTCGCGACGAGCGAAGCCCTCGACCGCAAATTCGTCGGCGAGCACACCAGAGATTTCGACGCCGCGGTGGCGGCGGCGCGGGGTTCAGCGCCTTCGATTGCTGCGGTCGCGCAAGTCACCGGGCTCGAATCCGCGCCGATTGAGGACTTCTACGCACGGTTCGCGCAGACCGAGCGCGTCGTCACGGTCTATTCGCAGGGCGTCAATCAGTCGTCGGCCGGAACCGACAAGGTCAACGCGATCATCAATTGTCACCTGGCGACGGGACGCATCGGCCGTCCCGGCATGGGGCCCTTCTCATTGACCGGCCAGCCCAACGCCATGGGCGGACGGGAGGTCGGCGGTCTCGCCAACCAGCTCGCCGCCCATATGCGCTTGGATTCGCCCCTCCATCTTGACCGCGTGCGCCGATTCTGGAAGGCGCCCAAGATGGCGGCGCGGGCAGGCCTGAAAGCCGTCGAGCTGTTCGAAGCCGTGCATGACGGCACGGTCAGGGCGCTGTGGATCGCCGGCACCAATCCGGCGGTCAGCTTGCCGCGATCGAACCGCGTGCGCGAGGCGTTACGCCGGTGCCCGTTTGTTGTCGTGGCCGATGTAGGCCACAACGACACCACCGAATTCGCGCATGTGCGTCTGCCCGCCGTGGCCTGGTCGGAGAAAGACGGCACCGTGACCAATTCCGAGCGGTGCATTTCCCGCCAGCGCTCGTTTCGCCCCGTACCTGGCGAGGCGCGTCCGGACTGGTGGATGTTCACCCAACTCGCGCGCCGCATGGGCATAGCGGAAGCGTTCCCTTATCGCCATCCGGCGGAGATCTTTCGCGAGCATGCCGCGCTTTCGGCATTCGAGAACGGCGGCGAACGGGTTTTTGATATCGGCGGCCTCGCCGCTCTCGACGATGCCGCCTATGAGGCGCTTGAACCTGTGCAATGGCCCGTGCCGGGCGACGGCGTCTCAAGGCCACGGCTTTTCGGCGATGGGCGTTTTTCCCATCCGGACGGCCGCGCACGCTTCGTGCCGACGCCGTTCCGCCCGCCGGTCGAAACGGGCGAGGATGCGCGAGGGTTGATGCTCAATACGGGCCGCGTTCGCGACCAGTGGCACACCATGACGCGCACCGGCGATGTGCCGAGCCTTGCCCAGCACACGCCCGAGCCTTTCCTCGACATGAACCCGGATGATGCGGCCCGGGCACAAATCGTTGACGGCGGCTTCGCGCGGATCGAAAGCCGTCATGGCGCCGCGATCATGCGCGTGCGGGTGACCGAGACTCAAACATGCGGCCAGGTGTTCGCCGCAATGCACTGGAGCGAGAACAATTCCTCCGCTGGCCCGGTTGACAGGCTGGTCGGGGCGGCCTGCGATCCGCTCTCCGGGCAACCCGAATTGAAGGCCACGGCCGTGAGGATCTGGCCGCAGACGGTGGCCTGGCATGGCCTGCTGCTGCGGCGGGCCTGCGTCCGGCCGCAGTCGGCCGATTATTGGTGCCGCTTCGCCATCGCAGGCGGTTTTGGTTACGCGCTCTGTGGCCAGGATAAGCTTGCGGCGGATGGTGAACCGCCCGCCGCGGCGCGCATCCTTGCCTGGCTCGGCATTGACGCAACGTCCGATGTCGCAGTCTATGCCGATCCGGGACGCGGCCTGTTTCGCTATGCGAGTTTCCTTGACGGTGGGCTCGACGCCTGCCTCTTCGTTGCGCGCGATCCTAAAAACCTGCCGGATCGTGCCGCCGCCATCCTGATGTTCGGCGAGCCGGCGCCGGACCACAACCGCGCGCGGGTCCTTGCGGGCGCCTCGCTTGCGGGCATTGCCTCTCCGGGCCCCATCGTCTGCGCCTGTTTCGCCGTGGGCCGCGCGACCATCATTCAGGCGATCGAGGCCGCCAAGCTGACCAGCGCCGCCGAGATCGGCACGGCCTTGCGCGCCGGGACAAATTGCGGGTCCTGCCTCCCGGAGCTTGCGGCGATCCTGCGCGCGGCGGAAATCGCGCGGGGCACGCCGCGCCGATTGCAGCAGGCAACGGTGGCGGGTGGATAGCGGGCACTG
Source organism: Xanthobacteraceae bacterium (assembly GCA_030037185.1). The sequence continues at coordinate 5,465 of JASHRR010001108.1, forward strand.
CCTGGAAGCGGTTAAATCTCGTTGGCTGCGCTGTCCTGGCTCCGCCCTAAGAGGCCCTAAGAGGGGAGGAAAGAGGCCGGGACTGCCGGGTGGCGCTTCAGGAGCCGTCCCGGGAATCAGGATGGCCGGCCCGCGGTGAAGCGGCAGGGTGCCTGCTGGGGAACCGATGACGGGGGTCCGGATGGTCAAGCTTCGACCTTGCCGACCTCAGGTCTCGCCGGGCAAGACCGGCGCCCTGCGCTCCGACAAGGATCGGATGCGGCAAGGCCCGCTGTTCAGGCTCGCTGGAGAGCCAACCACTCGACCGTGCGCTCATGTCACCTGGCGGGCGAGAGTCCGGCCGCGGTGTCGGGCCGGCCGAAGGCCGGACCCGTTGGCTTTGCCCACCCTGCGCGCTTGATGTCACTCCGCACGCTGTGAAACCGGCGCCGGCTCGGCCGGAGCCGTCTTCACCTCCGGCGGAGAAGTGGGTTCCATCGAACCGTGGCGCGCTGCGTCTTCAGCCTCCACGGCGCGTTCCTGGGTGATGATGGATTGAGACTTGGCGCTCGCCGCGATGATGCTGTCGGCGGGCTCGCTTGGCGGCGAAGCGACGATCGCCTCGACGACCGACGGCGCGCCGGCCTCGCTCGATGCGGTCGTCGGCTGCGTCGCGGACGGTATGGCGGCCGTCGTTTCGGGCACGGCTTCCACCTCCCCCACAGCCGCCACCTCTGGCACGGCTTGCGCCTCCCCCGCCGCTGCCGCCGCCGGCACCGCGGGTGCCGCCTCGGCCGCACGCGCAGCTGCGACCTCGGGCGCCGCCGCTACCTCGGGGATAGCCGCGGCAGCCTCCTCTCCCCTGCCCTCGCCTGCTTGCGCTGGAGGGAGCGCGAGGGGGGCGCCCGACGGCGCGGTCGCAGGCGGCGTTTCGGGCGGCGGCACGACGAGGGCGAGAGGAACGACGGATTTGTCCGCGGTTGCGGTCTGTTCAGTCTGATCCGGCTCGATCGCGGCCGGCGCCTGACCCGTTTGCACCCTGAGCAGGGCATCGAGCTGCGCCTTGGTGATGCAGGTTTGCGCGCCGCTGCCGTCACCGACGCAGAGTTCCTGAGCTGCTATGCGCCTGGCGGTGAATGAATCCGCCAAGGCCGCTACCGACGCCTGGAGATCAGCGACCCGCTGCTCGATCCCCGCTGCGATTTTCTCAAGCACGCTTGCGGGCGACGTCGCAGGATCCTCGGCACGGACCGCTGAACCGCCGCCCGTGGCAGACAGCACAAGCAAAGCCAGGCCAAAGACATTGCAGCTGCCGACCACGAGACAATTCCATCTGCTTCTCATGTTTTACTCCAGGTCACAATGGCGCGAGACAGCTAGCCGACGAGAGGCCGATGTGGGCTCGCGCATCTCCCACATGTCGACGGGTGCTCAGGAGCGCGCTCTGCAGGCAAGCGATCAGCCGCCTGGAGCGCACCAGGAGGCTGCGGCTTCACCTGCAAATGCGGTGTGCGAATTTCAGCTACGTTCTTGAGATCGCCAACCCTCCGGCGGCATCGTGCAGCCGGCTGGTTAAGGAATGATTGCGATGCTCAAGAAATTGGGGGAGCGGTGCGGCCCGGGAACTGCGGCGCGTTCTGACCAATCGGCGGAGCAGCCTTTGAGCTCTCCCTGCACGCGACAGCTCAGATGAGCGATGCCGGCGCGGGCGGCGCGCATTTTGCGCCCCGCCCGCCGTCGTTTGCGGGGATGCAGGGCGGGATGCGGCACGTCAGCGCAACGTCGCACAAGCGCCGATACATTGAGGGCATTTCGCCATAACTTTTGCTCATCCCAAAGGGCCCCGCGCGAAGCGCGGCCCGATGGCAAGCTCAGGTGTAACGCCACGCTAGATGCGGATTATACTGCCCTGGTCCGCCCTTCGGTGTAGGATGGCGGCGCATGTACGGAAGGCCACGGGCTCGTTGAAAATGGGAAACGCTATGATCACACGTCGCAGCCTGCTCAAGGCGGCAGGCACGAGCGCAGCAGTGGTGGCTGCGAGCCATGAACTGTCGCAGACTATCGTAAGTGAGGCAGACGCGCAGGCGGCTGCGTTGAACCTGCCCGCCCAATTGCCGGCGGGCACCCGGCAGGAAGCGGCGCTTGACGCCTTGCCGGGCAAGCAGCCTCTCATCAAGCTCGCCTATCGGCCGCCGAATTATGAGACGCCGATCGAGCTTCTGCGCACCGCGATCACGCCCAACGACGCCTTCTTCGTGCGCTATCATCTGTCCGATATTCCGCAGGTGAATGCCCAGACCTGGCGGCTCTCGGTCGGGGGTGAGGGGGCGCGTGGCGAAACAAGCCTCACCTTCGACGAACTGAGGCAATTGCCTGCCGTCGAGGTCGCCGCGGTGTGCCAATGCTCCGGCAATCGTCGCGGGTTGTTCGATCCCCATGTGCAGGGCGTCGAGTGGGGCTATGGCGCCATGGGCTGTGC
>JASHRR010001109.1 GCA_030037185.1 Xanthobacteraceae bacterium
CTGCAACCGCTTCAAGTACGACATCAACGGCTATCTCGCGCGGCTTGGCCCACAGGCGCCGGTCCATACCTTCGATGAGATCCTTGCCTCGCAGAAGTTCCACCCCTCGATCGAGAAGCGGATGCTCGAGGCGGCGGCGGAGCCGCCGCCCGATCAGAACGCCAAATGCCAGGAAGCCGATGAAAACGGACGGCGCCTCGCGCGAGGCGTGCTCAAGGCCATGGATGACGCCGGACTCGACGCGCTCGTCTATCCGTCGTGGAATAACCCGCCGCGTCTGATCGGCGATCTCAACACGCCGCACGGCAACAACAGCCCGCGGCTTGCTCCGCCCACCGGCTTTCCGGCGATCACCGTACCGATGGGATTCGTGCATGGGACATTGCCCGCCGGCCTGCAGATGCTCGGCAGACCTTGGAGCGAGCCCACCCTGATCAGGATCGGTTATGCCTACGAGCAAGCGACTCGCCACCGGCGTCCGCCGGCAAGCGTGCCAGCGCTGGCCGACGCACCCTGACCTCTGGGGCGGACTGCGTCCTACTGCAACGGATCATCCTCAGCGCCCGAAATGCCGGTGGCGCTGTCTCTGGTCGCCGGGTCGGGACCGCGTCCCTCTGCAAAGGCGACCTCTTGCAGGCGCGCTCCATGCAACAGCCCCGGAAGGGCGTAGTTTCCCTCATTGCAGCGCGGCTCGTAATAAATTCTGTTCGCCGCCTCGCTTTGCCGGGTGAACTCCTGCGTGACCGTCCATGGCTTCGTCCACACGGTCGGATCTTCGATGGTGACCACGTATTCGAGGGTATCCGGCGAGGTCCGTGTCCAGCGCTCGACCAAATGCAGGTTCTCGCGCGAGCCCTGAAAATCCGTCTTCGCGGTGAAGTTCGTTACGTCGATGACGAGGGTGTTGCCTTCCCAGTGCCCACGCGAATCGCCATACCACTGGCGGATGCCGGACGGCAAATGGCCGCTCGCGTCCATCACGATGTTGCGCTGCCACCCTTGTCCCTGACCCACGTCGTAGAACATCGCGATGCCGCCAGGCGTCTGCACGATCCGATGGGTGCGGTTGCCTCCGATCCCGGGCAGCCCGCCGGTCAGGCAGCGGACCCCCAACGGGGCGTCCTCCGGTCCATCGTGGCGATTGATCGACAGCGTGTTGTAGCGGGGAGTTTGCTCCACCAATCGCGGCGAGGGTGTCGGATCGTATTTGCCGCCGGCACAGGTCCGGTACTCGATCTTGCAAGTTTCGGTCGATCGCAACAGGGCGAGGCGGAATTCCCGTTCGGCGGCGGCGATCTTCTGAGCCTGCGCTGTCAGTTGCGGAATCCGACCATCGGGCGGATCCACAATGCGGGACGTGCGCACGCCAGTGTGCTTCCTGGATATGAACAGGTCGTTGTAGGAGCCGGTGACGTCGAGCTCGGTCCCGCGCTCCCGGCGCTTGTCCTTACCGAGCATCGCCGCCCGTTGTGCATCCAGTTCGGCTCGCTGCGCCGCGGTGAAAAATTCTTGGTTGCCATACTTGGCGGGACGTTGCAGCGGCGTATCGGTTTCATCCATCCAAATGCCCTGAAGATCTGGGTCGCCCCATGGGGTTTTCAGCGGCGGAGCCGGCGCCTGAGCCGCGGTCTGCGTGACGGACATCGAAATGAGGGCGCTGACGGCCCCGACAATCGCGACCGCTAGCATCGAATCTGAGAACCTGTCGCGCATATAGCCTCCTTTGCCCCTGCGGGACGTTGCTGCGACGCGTTTCCCCTTAGATCATATCCGATCGAGTGTGATGGTAGCGTTTTTCGCCATTCGCCGATAGCCCTGGTCATCCGGCCCGGCTCTCGACATGGTGCGCAGTGCGCGAGCGAGGGCGCCTGCGGTTGTGGTCGAGCGGCCTTGAGGCGAGCCGTCGGATCTTGCATGACCGTCTCCCAATGAGCCCGTTGACAGCGCGAGTTGCCGGTCGACGGCTCAAAAGGCGGCGGCGTCGGGGGGGTGTCAATTTACCCGCAACCCATTGAATCACTTGGAGATCGGCTCGACGTGTGTCGTCTCGCCCGGCGCCCATGCTTGCCGACCTCGCCTCCTTGCGCGCTGAACCCCTGCTGTCCATATTAGGGACGAAGCCAGACGGGGATGTCTCCTGAGGGAGGGCCTCCTGAGGCGGGGGTGCCACGAGGGCCCCGGCAAAGTCGCTATCGCAGGGCTTTGAGATCATGGCGCGCGTACCATCGTTATCGAGCCCGTTTCTGCTTGGCTTTGACGAAATCGAACGGGCGGTCGATCGCGTCGCGAAGGCTGCCGACGGGTACCCGCCGTATAATATCGAGCGGATGGCGCGTGAAAACGGACAGCCGGAACGGTTGCGTATAACGCTTGCTGTCGCGGGTTTCGCCCGCGAAGAACTTGACGTTACGATCGAGGACAATCAGCTCATGATTCGCGGACGGCAGATCGACGAACAGACGCGCCATTATCTCCACCGCGGAATTGCCGCCCGCCAGTTCCAACGCACATTCGTGCTGCATGGCGTGGAGGTGCTGGGGGCCGATCTGAAAAACGGATTGCTGTCGATTGACCTCGCGCGTCCAGAGCCTGAACGTGTGGTAAAGACGATCGCAATCAACGATCAGGAACAACAATGAGGGGAGAACTCGGGCAAAGTCACCGGTCGAGGAGTCGAGCCATGATGAACAAAGACGTCAATCCGGTCAGCATCTCCAGGGAAGCGCTTGCGCAACTGGGCGATGGCGAGATTGCCTACATCAAGACAATCCGATCCGAGGACGTGCCCGGGATGTTTCCCCAAGCGCCGGAAATCGCACCTGGACTGAAGCTGTTTGCTCTGCATGCGGCAGACGGCACGCCGATCATGATTACCGATTCGCGCGAAGCCGCAGTTGCCAACGCCTGGAGCAACGAGCTGCAGACGTTAAGCGTGCACTAAATCGAGCCGATGCGATCGCAAGGCGAAGCCTGGGTGCGGGCGTTTGCAATAACCCCCAATCGGCCCTTAGCCAGCGGGGCGACCGCGACGGTCGCCCCTGCACACCCCGGTGTTGTCCACAGTTTAGTAAAGTCGGCGGGTCATACCTCGTCCGATCCGGACATCAGCACCGCGTAAAGTGCTTCGGCATCCCGCGATTCGCGGAGCTTCTGGGCGATTTCGGTATCCCGCAACAGGCGGGCAATCCGCGCCAGCGCTTTGAGGTGATCTGCGCCCGCAGCCTCGGGCGCGAGCAACAGGAACAGAAGGTCGACGGGCTGGTGATCCACCGCGCCGAAGTCGATCGGTCGCTCCAGCCGCGCAAACACGCCGAACAGGCGTTCCAGCCTGGCGAGCTTGCCGTGCGGAATAGCAACGCCGCTGCCGATGCCGGTGGAGCCGAGTTTTTCGCGCTGCATCAACACTTCAAGCACTTCGCGTTCACTGCGGCCGCATATTGCGGCCGCCCGGGTCGCAAGTTCCTGCAGCGCTTGTTTCTTGCTGTTGACCCTTAGCGAGGGAACGACCGCCTGCGGCACTACGAGGTCGGTAAGCGCCATAAAGATCGTCCAAATCGCGGGCACCCCGAGTCGCGGAGGGCCCAATTGGGGGGCGGAACATAAGGACGGGTCCAAAGCGCGTCAATAGGCGAATAGGCGGATTGCAACGCTGCGGGCCCGGTGCGATGACAGGCGCAATATGGTGCTTTAGCAGCGCCACGACTAGCCCCGTGCGCCCCGCATACCTGACCGATCGAGCCGACTTATGACGAGCCAAGATACGCCGATGTTACCTCGCCAGCGCACCGACTATTCCGCCATCATAGATCGGCCGCCGCTGCGGTTGCCCGGGCGCGCGCGCCTCGTCCTGTGGCCGATCGTCAATCTTGAGGTTTGGGACATCAGCCGGCCGATGCCGCGCCAGGTCCTGCCCGCTCCGACCGGCGCGTCGCTGCTGCCGGATGTGCCGCACTGGAGCTGGCACGAATACGGCATGCGGGTCGGCGTGTGGCGATTCTTCGATCTGTTCCGCCGCCGCGGCATCAAGCCGACGCTCGCCATCAACGCCCGCGTCTGTGAGGACTATGTACGGGTCGCTGAAGAGGCGCGCCGGGCGGCTTGGGAGTTCATGGGGCATGGCTACGACCAGATGCCGATCCACAAGCACGAGAATCAGAGGGAGATGATCGGCCGCTCGATGGACATCGTTGAGCGCTTTACCGGCAAACGCCCGCTCGGCTGGCTCGGCCCCGGCCTGACGCAGACCTACCAGACGCCGGAACTGCTCGCCGAAGCCGGCGTGAAATATATCGCCGATTGGGTGTACGACGACGAACCGGACATCATCCGCACCGCCAACGGGCCGCTGGTCACGCTGCCCTACACCGTCGAACTCAACGATATCGCCATGATGGTCGTGCAGCACCATGAGAGCGACTATCTGTTAAGGCGCGCCATCGACACATTCGACCGCCTCTATGCGGAAGGGGAGCACCGCGCCAAGATCATGGCGCTGGCGATCCATCCCTACATCAGCGGCCAGCCGCACCGGATCAAGTACCTCGAAGCGATTTACGACTACGCCGCAAAATTCGATGGCGTGCTGCACTGGAACGGTGCGCAGATCCTGGAGTGGTACCTGAAAGCAAGGTAAACCCATCCCCACGCCCGAAGGCGGGGGCTTTTGCCTGGGGTGTCGGGCATCTCTCTCGCCTCATACCAAGCAGAGAAGCTTAAGCTCCACGGTTACAAGATGCTTTGAGATCGCCTTGTCAGGAACTGGCGAAGCTGGGCAACAAAGGCCCACCCCTGCAGACGCCGGCGTTGAACCTGCCGTAATTCGCCACGCGCCGGGACTTCGCCAAGGTGGCGGACGCCTGTTGCGCAGATCGTATCTGTCAGGCAGCGCCGGCCTCCTGGCTGTGAGATCACTTTAGGGGCGGATTGCTGCGCTCAAGCGTCTGTTTCGACAACTTGCTTGGCGGCTTCCTCCCCCCTAAAGGCGTCTCAAGGCCGGGGCTTGCGCGCGCAGGTTGCCGTGAAGCCTGTCTTTCGTGGCGAGCCCAAAGCGCCTCCGCCGGGCGGGCACAGTTGCCGCGCCGTGCCCACCTGCCGGGTGGGCACGGCCCGGTCACGCCTTTATCCGGGCCGGATTTCGCTGCGCTCATTCGGGCGCCACGGTTCTGCCGTTCGCGAAGGCAATCACATGAGCCGCCCCGTCCACTCGCGCAGGGCGGGAAACATGTCGCCGAGCAGCGACGGCGGCCACGGCACGTGCAAGAGCTTCACGAACAGAACGTAAAATCCGATCCACAGCGAGACGACGATGATCAGCGCCATCGGCCACGGTGTCTTGCCGGCGGTTGACATGTACGAGAACATGTAAAGACCCAAGGCGGGCATCAAGCCGATCAGCAGCACGCCGACCAGCAGCCCGACAAGCCACAGCGCTTCCACGAGAAGGCGCGCATAGACCGTCGTCTCGGCCAATTCTCCCAATGCACCGGTGACGTCGCGCGCGGCCTTTGCTGCGATAGCAGGCTTACCCTGCAGTTTGGTAAGAACCGCGGCGAGGCCCGCACAGGCAATGACGAGGAGGCCCACCGCGGCGGCGGTCTGCGGCATCAGCCGTGCCGAGAAGCGCCAGCCGATCGCGCTCCAGAACGCCGCCGCAAAGGCCAGAAAGGCGATTACCCAAAGGCCCGGGCCGACGATCCGGTCGATGGAGAAGGTATTGAAAGATGCCGCTGCAGCTCCCTCGCCTCCGGTGGGGGCAGGACAACCGCATGCGGCGTGGCCCTCGCCTCCCGCCGCTTGCGGGGGCAGGTCCGCCCTACCCTTGCCCACTGGCGCCGGAGAGTCGGGAGGGGGCTCGGTGAGGGGGCCTCTCCACACGCTTTCAGTCGCCAGTTTGAGCCTGCGGAAAGTGCCGCTCACCCCGACCCGTCGAGGACGGGCGGAGACGCCCTCGGGGCAGGCTGACAGAGGCGGGGGCTCCGCGCCGGGGGCGGGCCTCCACATTCGATAAAAGGCCTTGAACAGCGGGCTCGCGAGCACCACCGCGGTGACAGCGAAGATTGCGATGACACCCGGCCGCTGCAGCCATTCGAACTGATAGCGCGCGACCGAGATGAAGAGATATTTTTCGATGAGCTTGCCGAGCACAAAGCCGAGAATCAGCGGCGCACGGGCCCAGCCATACCGCTTCATCGTCCAGCCCATCAGGCCGAAAGCCACGAGCAGCACGAGATCGCCGAAGCTGAGCGAGCCCTGATAGGCGCCGACAAAGCACACCGCGAACACGGTCGGAATGAGGATGCCGGCCCGCAACGTGGCGATCCGGGCGAGCGGATTGGCAGCCAGGAAACAAGTGCCGGCGCCCACCACATTGGCGAGCGCGAGGCTCCACACCAACGTGTAGGTGACGTCGAGCTGCGTATCGAGCAGCTTCGGGCCCGGCGCAATGCCGTGGGAGAGAAAAGCACCGAGCAGCAGCGCCATCGACGGCGAACCCGGCACTCCAAATGCAAGCGTCGGAATGAGAGCGCCCCCTTCGCGGGAGCAGTTGGCGGATTCCGCTGCAATCAGGCCGCGCACATCACCCTTGCCGAAGGTCTCCACGGCGCCTTTGACCATGCGCGCGGCCGATCCGTAGGCGATCCAGTCGATCACCGCGGCGCCCATTCCGGGCACTGATCCGAGCACGACCCCCAGAAACGAGGAATTGAGGATCAGCTTCCAGTTCTGGATGACGTCGCGCACGCCGCGCATCTGTTCGCGAAACAGGCCTTCGAGCCGCTGCGTCGAGCCCATGTTGGCGCGCGCGATTGCCATGTCGATGAGTTCGGGAACCGCGAACAGGCCGAGCGCAATGCATTCGATCGGCACGCCATCGAGGAGGTAGGTGCCGAACATGTCATCGAAGGTCCAGCGCAACTGGCCGGACTGGGCTTCGTCCCCGACCGCGGCGAGCAAAACGCCGAACAGGGCAACGATGAGCCCCTTGAGGATGTTGCCCTGGCTCACCGACGCGACCAGGGTGAGGCCGAGCACGCACACGGCAAGCAGCTCGGGCGTGCCGATCGCCAGCATGAACGGCCGCAGGATCGGAATCGAAACCGCCAGCAGAATGGCGCCGAACACCCCGCCCACGATCGACGAACTGAACGAGGCTCCGAAAGCGCGTCCGGCTTCACCGCGCTTTGCCATGGGATGGCCGTCGAGCACCGTTGCGGCCGAGCCGACCGCACCCGGTACCCCGAACAGGATCGCCGGAATGGTGTCTGATGTTGCCGTGACCGCCCACATGCCGATCAGGAAGGCGAGCGCCGTGCGGGCGTCCATGGAATGCGTGAACGGGATCAGCAGGGCCAAGCCACCGAGGCCGCCGATGCCCGGCAGCATGCCGATGACGAGCCCGAGCCCGATGCCGGAGCAGATGATGGCAAAGCGCGCCGGGTCAAGCACGACCGTGAGGGCGCTGAGCGCATTGTCGATCAGCAAGGGGCGTTCCGTCCTGTGCTAAACGGGGGGGCTGATGTCCCTCCGCGGAGCGTTTGTCAAAGTTCATAATACATAACGCGTGATGCGAACTCTACCGGAAAGCCTGATGCCATGGAAATCGTGATCCCCGACGACTACCAGGACATGGCTCACCTGCTGCCGAGCTATGCGCTGATCCGTCACCACAACGTGATCCGCTATCGAACCCCCGCCCGCGACCTCGATCAGCTCGTGGAGCGGCTGCACAACGCCGATATCGTGGTAGCCATCCGCGAGCGGGTGAATTTCTCTCGCGCGCTGCTGTCGCGCCTGCCGCGGCTCAAACTCCTTGCCCTCGTCGGCCGCAATGCCCGCACGATCGACTTCGCCGCCTGCACGGAGCTTGGCATTGCTGTCGCGACCGGCAAGAGCAATTCGCCGGTAGCACCCGCGGAGCTGGCGATTGCGCTCATGTTGGCGTCGCGCCGCAATATCGCGCTCGAAGCCGAGCGCATGCGGCGCGGCGAGTGGCCGTGCACCCTGTCCCACCGTCTGCGCGGCTCGACGCTCGGGATTTTTGGGCTCGGCGCCATCGGCAGCCTGGTGGCGCAAGCAGGAAGCGGCCTTGGCATGAACGTGCTGATCTTCGGGCAGCAGCGTTCACGCACGCGCGGGGCGGCCGCCGGCTACGCGGTGGCTCTCGACCAGGCCGATCTCTTCGCACGGTCCGACGTCCTGTCGCTCCACCTGCGCCTCACTGCCGAGACCCGAGGCATCGTGCGTGCGGAGGACCTCGCCCGCATGAAGCCGACCGCGCTCATCGTCAACACGGCCCGCGCCGAACTCATAGCGCCGGGCGCCCTCGTAGCGGCGCTGACGGCAGGACGTCCGGGTTATGCCGCTGTGGATGTTTACGAGGAAGAGCCGGTCACCGGCGGCAATCACCCGCTGTTGAAGATGCCGAATGCGCTCTGCGTACCCCATCTGGGCTGGGCCGAATGGGACAATTTCGATCTCTATTTTGGCGAGGCCTTCCACCAGATCGTCGCCTACGAGAAGGGCGAGCCGTTGCGGCTCGCCAATCCCGAGGTGAAAGCGAGGCGCTGAGTTGCAACGCGGACGGAGCGACCGGTACCGCTCCTTGAAAGCCAGTCAACCGTGCACTACGGCTGGGCGGCTCGGGCGATCCCGCCATGTCTCAAAAATTGCAGCCCCACCTGGCTGCGCACCGCAAACAAATTGAGTGGGACTTTGGCTCGATGAGTGGGTTTTTAACCACTCGATGCGCAGCGTGTCTGAGTTTTTTTAGCGTCAGCGGTCAGCAACCGCCGCGGCGCGGTCCCACTCAGAGAGTTGGTTTGCCGCAACTCGTAGCGCTGCAGGAATCGATTCCGCTTGATCACGAAACGCCGCCCGCGCACCAGGAGACCCAACGTTACCGCCTGGCCTACCGGTCGCAAACTGCGCGTCGTTTGCAACAGGAGCTGCAGTCGGTCGCGAGAGCCGTCAATGGCGTTGCCGAGGGTCAACCGCCGCTGCCCGCCACCCAGGACAGCGTCTCATATGCCGGGATTGCATCGCTACCTCATCCCGTAAAGAGTTGCGCAGCGCCAGCGCGGCAAGTCACATTCCCAGCAGGCGAAGCTTGTAGGCCCGGTGGAACAGGACGTGCCGGCGCAGGTATCCCTTGATCTTACGGTTGATCTCTTTCGCCGTCGGGTCGTAACCAAGGTGGCGTCGCCGCAGGCGCTTTTGCTCGTCTGCGCCGGTCTGGCGCATCGCGCTTGTCTTCTGCCGGTCGTGCCAGCGGAAACACCCCAGGAATCTCGGCAGGCGTTTGAAGCGAAAACCCGCCTCATGGGCACGCAAGATAAAATCCCAATCGATGGCAAATCGGAAGGTCTCGTCGAGTGGGCCAATCCGCTCCCACACACGACGCCGCCAAAACATGCTTTCCTGCGGAATGTAATCCATCCACTTGATGATGTTCGGATCATGGTTGGGCAGCACACAGCGGCCGGTCTCACGGCCGTCAGCATCAATGAAGATGCGGTGGCCGTACACCACCTCCACCTGTGGATATCGCTGAAACGTGCTTGCCACGAAGGCCAGCGTTCCGGGCAACAATATGTCGTCGGCGTTGAGATACGCCATGATTTCGGCGTCCGGTACTTGCGCGAATCCGCGATTGATGGAGTCGGCCTGGCCGCGGTCGGCCTCCCTGCGCAAAATGAGGCGGCGCGGTCCACGCATCAGGTTCGATCGCGCGTGTGCGATGTCAGCGAGCACCCTGTCGGTTCCGTCGGTTGAGTTGTTGTCCTGCACCACGTAGGTGAGACGCGGGTAGGCTTGGGTGATCACGCTCATGACCGTCTCGCCGATGAATTCCGCGTAGTTGTACGATGGCGTCACGATCGCGATATGTGGGGCGGACGCCAGCAGCGGCGTTGCCGCAAAGGTCGTGGTCAACTCGACCACGTCGCGCGGTTCGTACTGGACCCATTGCCAGAGTTTCGGACTGAATTTCGCGCGCCACGAATGGCGAAGCAGCGGCACCATCATCTCGCGGAGATTTCTCACCTCATGTTCGAGCGCCGCGATGCGGCGTCGGAGCATGGCGTTCTCGCTTTCGGTGTCGGTCGGCGTTTGGATGTCTGCCATTCGCAATCACCGCGGACGTCGCCGAATCATTATCTGAATCGGCGGAAAAGAAAGATAGCGAGACTGCGGCTGGCGGCCGGCGGCGAACTTAGATGGATCATGCCGGCTCCGACACCGTATAACCCAGGCGCGCCATCACGTCACCGTGCAGGCGTTCGAACAGTGCCTCTTGGGCAGTCGTCATCGCCGCGCCGCCGGTCGATCGGGGGCTGAGCCAGTGCGGCCCGACACCGCGCGCTGAGACGAGCTTCGGAGGTACGGCGTGGAGCGGGCGCATTTCAAGAAACCTCGCCAGCCGCCCGAGCGTCCCATCGAAATCCGCCGTCAACTGCTCGAAGCGCAGAAAAAGCGTTTGTGGTCGCGCCGCCGGGTCCCATACCAGCACATGGCTACTCCAGGAGCCGAAATGGTGTCGTCCGGCAATGATGGTATCGAGATCGACATCGTAGCCCGAGGCCCGCAAGAATTCCCACAGGCTGCGGCAGCATTCGCGGCCGTTGCGCACGATATAGATCGCCTTTCGGTCATCGAGCGGCCATTCATGGGTTTTTACCAGCGGCAGGCGCAGAAAATCTGCGGAGAACAGTCCGTGGGCGGCCCCCTCGAAATGACCGACATGCTGCGACACCGCGAGGTCGCCGAGCAGATCGTCCGGATAGACGCTGCCCGACCGCAGGCCAAAGCAAGTCCACAGGATCGCGCGCAGATAGGTGTTGCCGCTCCGCGGATAGGAGGCGAGCCAGACGGTATTGTCAGGCCACACGAAGGTGCGTTTTTCGATCGTCACAGGGCCATCCCTCTATCCTGAAAGATGCTGTGTGTCCAAACAATCATGCAGCACTGGCAACATCCCACCGCGAACAAATCCCCGTCGGACAGAATGATCGGGTCAGGCACGAACCTGTCGCACAAGCCTGCCCCTCGCCGGCCACAACAGGGATGCGCCGGTCAGAGAGCTGCCGTCACCTCGCCTCATCGAAGCAGCGCCTCGAGGCCGGCGGAAAGGCTGCAGGCGGGTCGGCCTGCGCCGCCATGCCCAAAATGCGCTGAAGCGAGCAACGGCGATGACAACGCTCGCGGTGCGCCGATGTAGCCCTCTGCGGCCTGAGCTAACTTGCCTCGTGGTTCCAAAAGGAGACCGCAACAGGCAGCGTGCCGCCACTCCCGAACAGCTGCAGGTTGTCGCTGCAACACCGTCTTTGGCTGGTAAACCGATGGCGTCCCGACGATGCTGAGGCAAGCGGGTCGAGCCCGATGCCCCATTGCAGGAGCCGCGCTTACAAAGCGGCTTGTTCGTTTTCTACATTTTAGTCAACAAGGCCCAGCTGCCGTCGCCTCGCTCCTCACGCGCGAGGTCGAGCCAGCCCGCAGCGCGCGGGTTGTCGAGCATATTTTTGGCTTGCGGTTGCGTGCGCAGCCACGCCAGCTCGCTGGGATCAAGATAAAGAACCTCGATCTGCTGTTCGGCCAGAAACTGCTCAAGCGGAGCTGTCCCTTCCCATCTCCGCAACAGATCGTTCCCGAAAACGACCTGTGGGCCTTCGAAGGGATTTCCGCCGGACAGGTTTAAGTCCAAGTAATTCAGGAGATCGGAGGCCCAGTTGCCGAGAATGAGGCGGCCGCGGGCTTTCAGCAGCACTGTCCGCTGAGGTGCCAGACGTTCAAGCTTATGCAGAAGCGGGCGACCGGCCGGCAAATATGGGGGCAGGCCATAGCGCGGCATTAACAGAATCATTGCAGTTGCGGCTGCGAGCGCGCCAATATCCAGGCTGCGATAGAGTCCCGGCCAGCGCCGAAGGATTAAGCCGATCGCCCCCATGGTTGCAGCTATGGTGATAATGGAAACGTAAAAGAAATAGGAAGGCCGCGGGCGTTGCGTCAACACCACCGGAACGGCCATCGTCAACACAGGCAGAAAAGCGATTGCCGTCCGATTGCATATCGAGAACAAGGGCGATTGCGCACGCCAAGCAAGTATTGCTCCAGCGGCGAGGGAGGCGATGACCAGCACGCCTAAGATAAGCGGATACGTCGCCACATGAGCCGGCACATAATCCGGCTCAAAGCTCCCGGCCCTCGCGTTGAACAGCAGGACCTCCAATCCATTCGGGACCAACCCCAGGTTCCACCAAAAGTGCATGAGAGTCGCGATCGGATTCGACCACAGCATGTGGCCGATCGACGGATAATCGACGCCGAAGGTCGAGTGTGCCAGCGCCTGACATTCGGTCCACGGACTTGCGGTCCATTCCGGGTGGCGCTGTTGATATCCAAAGGCGTAGACTTGGCACATGTTGAGCGTGTGCTTGAGTTCAAGGTGTCGCCAAATCTCGGGAAGCTTTCTGGACGATCGCCAGTACGCCAGACCGCACACGGTGATCCCGGCGACAAGCGGAATTGCGTAGGCAGCAGCAAACCGCGGTTTTTTCTGCGAACAACGCCGCTCATGAAGCGTACACAGCAAAAGCATGACGATGGCGGCGACGACAAATTCGTTGCGCACCAGGACCGCGCACGTCGCCAACATTGCCAACCCTGCCCCGCGGGCCCATGCTGCGTCCTGCCCCAGCACCAGTGCCCACACCAGCAGGATGGGCAGGAGAGCGAAAAGGTGAACCTCGTACAACGTATTGTAGTTGATTGACAGAATCGCCCACCACGCTGCCCCCAGCAACGCCAGGTTCGGCGGCAAAAGCTGGCGCATCACGAACAGCACGCCGACCGCCGCAGCCAGCACGATGACCACACGATGCATGATCGTCACGCTATAGGCGTCCGTGGTCACGAACAGGAAGGAGCCGTAAAATGCCGTGTAGAGCGGCGACCAGACAATATCTACGAGAAATCCATCAGCCCATTTTTTTGCGGTCTTAAAATAACTGCTGGTATCGCCAGAGGTGATATCCCTGATCTCCCAGATACGCCAGATGACCTTGCTCTGTATCAACAAGATCAATGCATAGCTCGGCCACGCCTTCCGGAGCGCCTTCTCAGCGAGAGCATCAATGCGGATCGCTGCACGACGCGTAGCGTCTGCCATCAACTTGCTGATCCGTGGCGTCAACCATACCTCCGTTTTGCTCGTGTGGTCGCGTGCAGACGGCCCGAGCGGGGTGCGCTCCGGAGCGTGCCGCCATCGGCAATCAGCAGATGGCTAGGGGTGACCATGAATATTTGCCCGACAGACAATGGCGGGCCCCGAGCAAACGAGGCCTGGCGTCCGGAACCCTCACGGGCGCGCAGGCGAGACGGGTGTCAGCCCTCCGCAGCCATCAACCATCCCCAGATATCACGCCCTGCCGTGGTCGTTCCGGCAGGGCCGGGGCGTCCCTCACCGGCCGGCCGGCGGACCCGACAGTGATCCTTGAGGGACCGTCGGCTATTGAAAGACCAACACGGATCGCCGGCGCTACCCCAATTTCCCGACCTCCGCCTCCAACAGCGTCCAGCACTTCGATCCCAGCTTGTCCTTCCACGTCGCATAGACGTTCGTCAGCCTGGCGCGGAACGGCGCCTGGTCGACCTCATTGAAGATCAGGCCGGCGGCGGCGAGCCTGTCGCGCAGGCCGGCGTTGATGTTGCCCTGGTCGATGCGCTGCTGGCGCACGTGTTGGGCGACGTTGCGGGTGATCGCGTCCTTGATGTCGTCGGGCAGACCGCGCCAGGTAGCAAGATGCGCCATCTGGTTGAAGCCCGACCACATATGGTTGGTCATGCTGACGTACTTGACCACCTCGTAGATGCGGAAATTCTCCAGGATGGCGAGCGGATTTTCCTGCGCCCCGACCTTGCCGCTCTTGATCGCCTCGTAGATGAGATTGGCCGGCGTCGTCACCGGCTGGGCGCCGAACGCCTGGAAGGTATCGAATATCATCTGTCCCGGCGGGACGCGGATTTTCACGCCGGCAAGGTCATCCGGCGCGTTGACCGGACGCGCCACTGTGGTGACCTGGCGCATGCCGTTGTCGAAGCCTGCGACCGGGAACAGATACATGCCCTTCGCGGCCATTTCCTCGCCCATATAGGCACCGAGCGGGCCGTCGATGGCCTTGTGAGCCTCGGCTGCCGATCGGAACGCGAACGGCGCCTGCTGGACCTCGGCCACTGGCACGACCGTGCCGATGATGCCGCCCATCAGGGTGAAAAACTGGATTTCGCCCGCGATCAGCATTTTCAGCGCCGCCGGATCGCCGGCCGCGACCTTGTTGTTTTCGGCATGGACTGTGGTGTCGACGCGGCCGTTGGTCTCCCGGCGAATCGCGTCCCACATGGCGACGAGATTCTTGTGGAGCGTGCTCGTCTCGGACTGATTATGGTATTGGATGAACGTGTAGCTCGCGGCCCGTACCGGCCTTACGATGATGGTTGTTGCGGCTGCCGCCGCTCCGGCGAGCAGCGCACGTCGGGTCGAGGGCGTCTTCATCGCGATTCCTCCTGTCAGATGCCGAAGCAATTTCCTTCGGACGGCGCGCGGGAATTTGCTATGATGTTTCTCCCTGCCAACCTCCCTGCGAGGGAGGTGGAGAGGCATAGCATTGGCGCAAGGGGAAGTCATGGATTTCAGCGCGGCGAGACGAGTCCTGGCAGGCGCATTGATCACCACAGCGGGCGTGCTCGTTTCACCGGCCCTCGCCCAGCAGGCGGCCCCGCCGAGACAACCCGTCGTCACGGACGACTACCAGCGTTCGCTGCAGACCTACCAGTTTCGCAAGGCCGCCCGGAGCGGGCCGGAGCGCGGCCGGGAGATCTTCTATTACAAGTGCTGGTTCTGCCACAATGAATTTACCAAGAACGCTCCTCAGCTCGCAGGACTGTACCAGCGCGGCACGCTGCTGTCCGGCCTGCCCGTCAACGACGACACCGTAAAGGACCGCATCCGCAACGGCGGGGCCGGAATGGCCGCCTACAAATACACGCTCAGCGAAGCGGATTTGAACGATCTTGTGAGCTTCGTGCGCGAGAAATGCTGCTGGGATTCCGACGCCCCGCCGCTCAATCCGAGCTATCGCGCGCGTTGAGGCACGACCCCGCTTCAGCCGGGATGTGGGGCGATCGGGTGGAGGGAGTGGCTCGAGATCGGCTCTGTTCGGGCGGCCACAAAGGGTTGGGGCAACCCGACAGCCGGCAATCTGCGGACGCTGCTGCCGTAAGGGTTATAACCTTGGTTGCTCGAACCCTTTCAGAGTGAGGAGGAACATCATGGCGACAGGTCCGCGCGGCGCTCTTCGGCTGATCGCGATCTTGAGCTTCGTGCTGGCATCGCTGCCGATCCGCGCCGCGCCCGCGCATCTTACCGGCGGTCCCCAGGGGGTGGTGAAATCCGCCAAAGGCGAATTGCTTGAAGGCATCATGGTGCAGCTCATCGCCAAGAAGAATGCGGTGCGCACCACGGTCTACAGCGGCGCGGACGGCCGCTATGAATTTCCGGTGCTGGAGGCCGGCAGCTATGCGCTGCGCATCGCGCGGCCGCGGGAGTTTCATCCCTTCGTGAAGGAGGGCGTCGATATCAAAGGGGCAACGCCGCTCGCCGATATTGTGCTCGAGGAGGTGACCGACCAGGATACGTTGCCGCCGCTTGCGGAGATTGCGGCGCAGATGACCGGATCGGAATGGCTGTTGAGCCTCTCGGGTACCGGCGCGGAGAAGAAGCTGCTCACTGACAACTGCAACTGGTGCCATTCCTACCAGCAGATTTTCCGCAACCGTTACGACGAGGATGGCTGGCGTAAGATCGTCTATCGCATGATCCACGGCGCCGGCTCGCCGCTGATCAACATCAACGAGCGCGGCCGCTGGGGCACCGACGAAGAGCCGCGCCTCGTCAAATGGCTGGCCTCGGTGCGCGGGCCGGACGCGAAAGACCCGCCATTCGTCATGCTGCCGCGTCCGCAGGGCCGCCAGACCCGGGTGGTCATCACCGAGTACGAACTGCCGCGATTGGAGCCGGCAACCCATGACGTGACCGGCGATTCGAAGGGCAACCTGTGGTACTCGACCCACCGCAGCTCCTATATCGGCAGGCTCGATCCCCTGACCGGGGCCGTCAAGGAATACCATGTGCCGCCGGTCCCGGCTGGCGTTCTGCCCGGCACGCACTGGATCTATGCGGACAAGAACGACATCATCTGGGGCTCGGAGAACTGGGCGCACAGCATCTGGCGGCTCGACCCGCAGACCGAAGAATTCACGCGCATTCCCTGGAAGGTGCGCGAGCCGGTCAATACCCCGATGGGCGGCAATTATGCGATCGATCCCGAGGGCTTCATCTGGAAGGCACGCGAACGCAAGGTCACCAAGGTGGCGGCCCTTACGGGCGAGCCGGTGATCGGCTACGTGCTCAAGAAATTCGCCGGCACCTATGGCAGCGCCATAAGCCGCGACGGTCGCTATTTTGGGGGCGGCGCCTGGCCGCGCGACGGCGTTGTGGTGGTGGACACGCAGACGGCGGAAGTGTTCGAGCCCGATACCTCGCCGCGTTCCGGCCCTGCGCGCGGCGAATTCGACCTCAATGACAATTATTGGGCCGGCGGCCGCGGCGGCCAACTCGTCAAGTTCGACCTCAAGGAGAAGCGGATCCACGAATACCCGCTGCCGACGCCTTACGCTTCCATGTATTCGGCTCAGACCGACAAAAACGGCGAGGTGTGGGCCGGCGAGATGCATTCCGGCCGCTACCTGCGTTTTGACCCGAAGACCGTGAGCTTCACCGAATACGTGCTGCCTGAGCCCTACGGCATCGATCGCGAAACCTGGATCGACAATTCGACCGACCCGGTGACGGTCTGGTACGTCGACCACGAGGGTTGGCTGGTGCGCATCCAGCCGCGGGATTAGCGGGCTCTGTCCGTCGTCTGAGGTCGTGAAAAGCCCCCTCTCGCCGCAGGCGCCGAGAGGGCAAGTCATGTGTCGCACGGCGGGCGTGTCAGCTGAAGCCGGGGGTGCTAACCGCTGGGAGGCTCGGATGACTCACGACGAAATCAAACAGAAGCTCATCCTCGCCGGCAAGGTGCTGGTCGCCGAAGGTCAGGACGATTTTACGCGTGGTCATATTTCGGTGCGGCTGCCCGACGATCCCGCGCGGTTCTTCATGAAGCCGCACAGCGTCGGGCTCGATGAGCTGACGATGGAAAACATCCTCACCATCGATCTCGACGGCAATGTGGTGGCGGGGACGGCGCGGCGCCACAGCGAAGTTTTTATCCACTCGGAGATCTTCAAGGCGCGCGGAGATGTGCATAGCGTCATTCACACCCACCCGCCCTATTCGGTGGCGCTGTCAGCGAGCGGCTGTCCGCTCAGGTGCTATAGCCAGCCGAGCGCGCTGTTTTTCGATGCGCTCGGGGTCTACGCCGGCAGCGTCGCGCTCATTCGCACCCCAGCCGCGGGCAGGGACGTCGCGGCAGCGCTCGGCCCGCACCGGGCCGTGCTGCTCAAGAGCCACGGTGTCGCCGTTATCGGCGCCTCAATCGAGGAGGCGGTGATCAATGTGATCATGCTGGAAGGCGCAGCCAAGGTGCAGATGCTCGCGGCGGCGGCCGGCAACGGCGGCCCCGAGTTCCCGCGCGCCGACATCGACAAGCTCAAGCAGGAAATCTCCCAGCCCGAGCAGTTCGTGATCAACTTCAATTATCTGGTTCGGCGCGTGCAGCGCAAGGCGTAGCGCGAACCACCGCCGCCGATCCCTTTACCGGTCACGCTTCGCCGCGGGTTTCGAACATGCTCGACTCAAGGGCTTCGCGGGGGTTCTTGCCGGCCCATAGCACGAACTGGAACGCCTGGTAGTGGCGCTCGCAGGCATTAAGCGCGATGCCGAGCAGGGCCTCGCACTGCGCATCTGCGGCCTCGATGCCGCCCGTGAGCACCAGCGCATGGCGGAACATGATGATGCCGTCCTTGAACCAGACGTCGAAATGTCCGACCCACAGCTGCTCGTTGACGAGCGCCGCAAGCTCAGTCACTTCGGGACGGCAGCGCTCCGGCACCCTGAGATCGAAGGCGCAAGCAAGGTGCAGCGCCTCGATCTCGGGCATCCAAGTGAACGAGACCTGGTAGTCGGTCCAGCGGCCGGCCACCACAAGCGTGACTTCGTCGTCGCTCGCCCGCGCAAACGACCAGTCGTTGACAGCGGCCAGCCGTTCAACGACATCAACCGGGTTGGTGTTTTGCTTTTCGATATCTGCCCGCGGCATGTCCGAGTCACCTATCATCTAAACAACGTTTTCAACGCCAAGCGGCTGGCCAAGGCAACACCGTCCGGACGGCGCCAGGATTCATCCGACGCAGGTCTCCCTCCTTAACCCTCGCCCGCAAGCCGGGAGGGTCATCAGAGACGCTTCCCCGCACCATGGGAGGCTGCGCGGGGCGGGCCTTGAATCATGAGCGGCCCTCTCGGGCCGCTCATCTCCCACGATTGAAGTATCTGACTCCGCGAGTGTTCTAAGATTCGCCGTAACGCCGCAACGGCGTTTAAGCGACCTTCCACAAGCGTACCTGAAAAAGTGTGCGACAAGTTGACTCGGGACGGCTGGAGCGCGGGCGGACGCTTCAACGATCAATCGAACAGGCTCGATACCGACTCCTCGGCCGCGGTGCGGCCGATGGCATCGCCAAGCAGGGACGCGATCGACAGTCCTCTTATGTTGACGGCAACCCGTACAGCCTCGCTCGCCTGGATCGAATCCGTGATCACCAGTTCCTTGAGCTGGGACGCCGTGATACGGGCCACGGCACCGCCCGACAGCACGCCGTGGGTGATGTAGGCGTAGACCTCCTTTGCGCCCTGTTCGATGAGAGCATCGGCAGCGTTGACCAGGGTGCCGCCGGAATCAACGATGTCGTCGACCAGGATGCAGGTTCGCCCTTCGACTTCGCCGATCACGTTCATCACCTCGGAATCGCCCGCCCGCTCGCGCCGCTTATCGATAATCGCCAGTGGGGCGTTGATCCGCTTGGCGAGGCCGCGGGCACGCACGACGCCGCCGACGTCGGGCGACACCACCATCACATTGGGCAGGTCGAAACGCTCGCGAATGTCGCGCACCATCACCGGGGCGGCGTACAGATTATCGGTTGGAATATCGAAGAAGCCTTGAATCTGCCCGGCGTGAAGGTCAAGCGTCAGCACCCGGTCGGCCCCGGCATTGGTGATCAAGTTGGCGACCAGCTTGGCCGAAATCGGCGTACGCGGGCCGGGTTTGCGGTCCTGGCGGGCATAACCGAAATAGGGCACCACCGCCGTGATGCGGCGCGCCGAGGCGCGGCGCAACGCGTCGATGATGATCAGCAGTTCCATCAGGTGGTCGTTGGCCGGATAGGAGGTCGACTGGATCACGAAAACGTCGGCGCCGCGCACGTTTTCCAGAATCTCGACGAAGATCTCCATGTCGGCGAAGCGCCGCACCACGGCCTTGGCCAGCGGGGTGCGCAATCGCGCCGCAATGGCCTCGGCCAGGCGCGGGTTGGAATTGCCGGCGACGAGCTTGATCGCCCCGTTCGCGCCCGCCATCACGCCTCCCCGCCGGTCGTGGTTACGGGAGCAACCATAGCGGTATTTCCAGGCCAGACGCTCACAGGTTCGCCATCGGAAAACGCCACGGAAATGAAGAGCCCGTCCGGGGGCTTCATAACAATTACGTCATGGTCATGGCAATATGGGGTGATCTATTGTCCGGTTTTTCGGAACGGCCCAGGGTGGATGCCGGGTCGGCGGCGCGGAAATTTCGCGCACATCTTCGCAATGTCGGCAGCGCGGCTCAGTTAATGGCAATGACGCGAGCAGCGCTACTGCCGCGGCAAGTAGGCGAGCGATCCCTGCGCGTCGGCCGCCGACGCGACAGGCCGCGATGCGTCCTCAGGCGGCGGCGAGAATTCGCCCGGCGGCAGCGAACCCGGGCTGGCCAGGAATGCCGCGAGCCGGGTCATTCCGTCCCGGGCGATACGGGCGACCACCGCGTCATCGGCAGCGGCCCAGGCGCGTTCGGATGGCGCGCCCGGCACCTCGCCGGAGAGCCGTACCGCACGCTCCTGGTCGGCGTCGAACACGTCCCACACCCACGTGATGGTGGTCTTCTTGCCCTGCACATGGGCAGCTAGATAGCCGCGAATCCGGTATTGCGCGGGCGCCTGCCGCGACACCATTGTGACGCGGTGGGCGCTCGCCTCCTCACTGAGTTGCGCGACCAGCGTACGAAACAGCTGTTCGGGTGGTCCGTCGATCGACTCGAAGGCGACGGTGCGTTGCCCAGGTCCGGCGATGGCCGCCAGCACAGGATCGCCGGAGGTCGTGCAGCCCGCCACCGTCAGACCACCCGCAATTACGAACGCCAGAGGCGCCGCTCGGAGCACGGCAAAGCGTCCTGCCGCACCGCCTCGGTACGTGCCACCTAACATCGCCGATCCCTGTCCTGCAGCCGTCCCAATTGAAGGCCGGAACGTGCCGCACTGGCTAGGGATATCCAGAAAATGCCTCCAGGTCCAGGAATTCCGATGCCCGGGACGGCCCTGCCGGTTTGATCACGAATGATCAACCGCAATCCGCTGACGCACTGCAAAAAAGCCGTGCCAGGGATCGCGCCTGAGAAAGCCAAGCCGGTGGCGCACATTGCCGACCGTGAAGTGGTCCGATCGCAATCCTTCCGAAAGTTCGTCCCATTCCAGGGGCGTCGACACCGACGCTTGCGGCAACGCCCGGGTCGAGTATGGGGCAACAGCCGTCGAGCCGCGGTCGTTGCGCAAAAAATCGATGAAGATGCGACCGCGGCGCGCGCGCTTTGCCACGGTGGCGACATAGCGATCGGGCTGATCACCGGCCATCGTCTCTGCGATTGAAGCCGCAAACGCTTTCGCTTGCGCCCAGCTGGCCGACGGTTCGACCGGAACCACGACGTGAAGCCCCTTCCCGCCCGACGTTTTGACGAAACTTTTCAGCCCGCGTAACGCCAGCCGGTCCCGCACCGCACCGGCACCGGCAACGACGGCGCTCCAGGGCACAGCCTCGCCCGGATCGAGGTCGAATATCAGCCGGTCCGGTTGGTCGAGACGGCTGGCGAGCGAGCCCCACGGATGGATTTCGACGACCCCGGCCTGCACGAGGCTCATCAGCCCGGCGAGATTGTCGATCGCCATCATCGGCTCGCTTTCGCCGACGTCCACCCGCTGCGCCAGCTCCCCCAAGCCCGCCCAGGGATGCTTGGCAAAGAAGCACTTGCTGCCCGTCCCGGATGGACACCGCAAAAGGCTCAAGACACGCCCGGCGATATGGGGAAGAATCCAGTCGGCAATGTCGACATAATAGTCCGCCAATCCTTGCTTGGTGATGCCCGCCTCCGGCCACAGGATTCGTTCCGGATGGGTGAGCTTGACGTCACCCGGCTCGGCTTCCTTCGGCATCGTCGTGCGCCCTTGCCCTGCGCTCCGATGGGAGCGCGGGCGTCTGGCCACCTCCTGCCTGCCCTTCGCGGTTTGCCGGGGGCCGGGAGGGGCATTGCCGGCAACACTCGCGCGCTCCGAAGGGAAGGTACGATGGGGGCTTTCAAGGCCGACTTCCTGCGCCGGTTTGTCTTCCCGCAGACCCTTGAAAGAGGACTGGCGGATCAGCCCGTCGTGGGTCCAGTCGCGGTACTCGACCGCGCAGACGAGGCGCGGCTGCGTCCACACCACGCCCTTCTCGGCGCCGGCGGGCAGGGCATCGCCGAGGGCCGGTTTGGCCGCCCTGATCTTATTAAGCTCGGCATAGAGCAAAGCCGCCACCTGGGCTGACCAGCCGGTGCCAACGCGGCCCGCATAGGCCAATTGGCCGTTGAGATAATAGCCGAGCGCCAGCGCGCCAATCGCCCGGCTCGCCGCCGTCGAGGCGACGTAACCCAGGATCACGAATTCCTGACTCTGCTGGCATTTCGCCTTGAACCAGTAGTCGCCGCGCCCGGACCGATACGCCACGTCTCTTCGCTTAGAAATAATTCCCTCGAGGCCGAGGCGGCACGAATGCTCCAGCATGGTGGCACCGTCGGCTTCAAGATGCTCACTGAAGCGAATCGGCGAACGCGGCGAAAGGGAGGCGACAATGTCGTGCAGCAGCCGCTTGCGATCAATGAGCGTTGCCTTGGTGAGGTCGTATCCCCCGCAATACAGCAAATCGAACACATAGTACCTGAAGCGGTCGCGACGGCCGGCCTTCAAATCCGCCTGCAGATTGTTGAGGCTGGAAATGCCCTTGTCGTCCTCGACGACGATTTCGCCGTCGATCAGCGCGGAACCGAGCCCAAGTCCCGCAAGGGCATCCGCGATGCTGCCAAAACGCGCCGTCCAGTCGAGCGCCTTGCGGGTGAGCAGTCGTGTCTCGCGGCCGTCGATGCGCGCCTGGATTCGATAGCCGTCGTGTTTGATCTCGTGGATCCATTTCGGACCGCTCGGCGGCTTGTCGCAGGGCGACGCAAGGCTCGGCTCCAGGAAGGTCGGCAACAGGCCCTTGCGCGCGCCCGGGACCTTGCCGGCATCGGGCAGGAGGCGCCTGCGCGCCCGCTCGGTCGCCACACGCTGCTCGTGATCGGGCCGCAATGTGCCCGCAGCTGCAAGCTCCTCATTGGTACGTCCGCTGATGCGCGAGGTGACTTCCTGATCGGTGATTTCCGGATCCCCGGCCTGGCGGGCGAACTCGTCGTCGGACTTGATGAGAAGCCAGGGAACGGTTTTCTCGCCACGCCGCGGCCGCATGCGCACGAGATGCCACCTGCCCTTGAGCCTCGCACCGTCGAGCCGAAAGGCGAGGTGGCCCTTGGCGAGGCCTTTGTGCGGATCGCCCTCCGCAACCCAGCGGCCCTGATCCCACACGATCATCGAGCCGCCCCCATATTCGCCCTTGGGGATGTTGCCCTCGAAATCGAGATAGGCGATCGGATGGTCCTCGGTGCGTACCGCAAGCCGCTTCTCACCGAGCGCAAGGCTTGGGCCGCGTGTGACGGCCCAGCTTTTGAGGACCCCGTCAAGCTCGAGTCGCAGGTCGTAGTGGAGGCGGCGCGCGGCATGCTTTTGAACGACGAACGCGCCGGCCGCCTGCTCCCTGCCGTTGCTGTCTGGGGTGGCCAAAGGGACGTCGGCGGCGTGCCCGCCGGGGGCACGCTTTGCCTTGCCCATCCTCCGTGGAAAGGAACGAGAGGGCGCAGGTTTTGGCTCCGGCGTGTGATCGAAGTCACGCCTGCCCGCATATTCGGCCAGCCGCTCCTTGCGAACGCGCTTTTTTTTGGGGCGCGCCGTCATGGCGGCGGTCTCAAGCGCGACCCTACCCTTCCCGGCGCGCGGGGAAAGGCAGGGAGGGGGCGAGGTGGATTTCGCAGTATTTGAGGGCGCGCTTGGCGTGCACGGCCCAGGCCGAGCTGCCGTCGATGCCCAGATATCGCCGCCACCATTGCGCCGCGTGCGCATGCAGCTCGATCCGCTGAAGCAGGAGGGCCATGTTGAACATGGCGTCGGCGTAACCCGGATCGGCCTCAAGCGCGCGATCAAGGCACGCAATCGCCTCCTTGGTGCGGCGCTGGTCATCCAGTAAATCAGCAAGATTGTACCACGCCTGCGCGAACCGCGGATCAGCCTTTACGGCGGCCCGATAAGCCGCCTCCGCTTCGAGGCTTCTCCCCGCGGCGCGCAGGACATTGCCGAGGTTGAACGGCGCTGCCGGGTCGGCCGGATCGATGTTCATCGCCCGCCGGTAAAGCTGCTCCGCAGTCGCGGCGTCACCTGATTCTTCAGCCGACTGGGCGTCCGCGAAGGCATTGTCGGCATCATCCTTCGGCCTTTCGACGTCGAGAACGAACTGACCGGTCTTGTCGGCGCGACCCTTCATCTGCTCGACGAGAATGCGGTCAGACGATTCCGGAAACAGGCGCAGATTTGACAGCCGGGCGTCGGGAAGCCACTTGCGGATCTCACAAAGGCTCCTGGTTATTACCGACAGACCCGTTCCGGCGGCAAGGAGGCCGGCGACTTGGCGCGCCGCCGCCAGGTCGCGAAAGCCGAAGCAGCCATCGCGCCCCTCAATCAAGCCGAACATCGCGAGCTGGTCGATAATGTCCTCTGGAAGCTTGCTGAGGGACGCAAGCTGGCCGAGCGTGTAGGTTCTGGCCTCCTCTCGCTGGATGCTCCTTCCGAGCCATTCGAGAAACTGACGCTCGCTTGCGATCGGGACGCGGTAGGCTTTCGCTTGAGCAAGGCTGTTGGAGGGCCGTCCGTCATCGACAAGCGGCCAACCCAATTCGCCGATAACCAGGACATCGGTCTGCTTGGTAACCCCCTCGCGCGGCTTGCCGCCGTGCTTTCGCACCAGCGCGAAAGCATCGGCGCGTTTCATCGAGGCCAGCCGCCCCGTGAAAGCGACGGTGCCTTGCAACGCCCGATCTCGTTCAGGGTTGTGCTTCAGCGTCCCGTCTTCCTCTTGGTGGCGGTCCGGGCGCCGGAACGAACGTTGGCGCTGGGCGCCGGCGGCTTCTTCTGAGCCTGGGCGTCGATGCTCGCGCGCAGCGCGTCCATCAGGTTGATGACGCGCTGCGGCGGTGCTTCCTCGCGAACCGGCTCGATTACGCGTCCGGCCTGCTTCTTCCTCAAAAGCTCCACCAGGGCATTTTCGTAATGATCCTCGAATGTGCTCGGATCGAAATGCGAAGCCTTGGTTTTGATAATATGGCCGGCGAGTTCACTCATTTCCTTCGGCAGCTTCAGCTCCGGGATGTCCTCAAAATAGGCGGCGGCCTCGCGCACCTCGCTGGCATAGCGCAGCGCTGTCGCCAGCAGTCCTTTTTCGAAGGGCTCGAGCATCACGATGCGTTCCCGCCGGGTGAGAACGACGCGGCCCAGCCCCACCATTGCGCGGTCGCGGATTGCATCGCGGATAACCGCAAAAGCCTCCTGCCCGACTTGATCCGTCGGCGCCAGGTAATAGGGAGCGTCGAGATAGCGGTCGTCGATTTCCGTGCGCGGCACGAAGCTGTCGATCTCGATGGTGTGGGTGCTCTCGATCTGAATCTTCTCCAGTTCCTCGTCCTCGACCTGCAAGTACTGTCCTTTGGCGATTTCGTAGCCCCGGCCAACATCTTCCTTGTCGACCGGCTCGCCGGATTCTGAATCGACATTAAGCTGCTTGAGTCGGTTCCCGGTCTTTTTGTTGATGCGGTGAAACGACACCCGCTCCGAGCTCGATGTCGCCGGGTAGAGGGCGATCGGACAAGAAACCAGGGACAGCTTCAGGTATCCCTTCCAATAGGCACGCGGAGCCATGAATACTCCTGGATAACGCCGGCGCGCGACCGTTGTTGTCTCCTGCGCACAGCCTCGACTTGCTCAATCAAGTCTATTTCAGAAATAGTAATTATTGCATTGATGCCAAGGCGTCACAACCGGCTCGAACAACTGCTCTGGCCGGACGCGACGCCGCCCATGAGAGATCGTCCGTTGCGGCGTGGTCCCACCCCTGTTGCCGGCAACCGGGGTTGAGTGCCAGCGAGCGCCGCGGGTGCGGTCGCGCAGTTTACGATTGGCCGGACCCGCGGGTGCGGCCACCGGCCGGCGCCTGGCAGCGGGAGCGGTGCAACCTTCTTCGGCGCGGGAATGCTCCAACGCGAGGCCGCCGATCGCCGGCGGGTCGTCACCGGCTTCCAAAACGTCGCCGGCCACTCTGAGCACCCCGCGAAACGATGCGGCGGCGCTGCCACGGGCAGCCGCCCCCGAAAGCGCTTCCTCCCGGGATCGCGCAGCGGCAACCGGGACATCGATCACATCCCGCTCCCCAGTGCGCAGCAGACCTCCTTTCCAGGCCTGCGCGCGCGTGAGGGCCCAAGCCTACCGGCCGGTCGGCATTATTGCGGGCCGTGGGCGGCGGCTGGTGGAACCGCGAGGGCCGCGCGCCGCAATATCCGTTTTTTAACTTGACGGATTGAACGAAGTCGCGCTGCGATTGGCTTGGGCGGCCTGCGCCTCCCTGCCCCGACAGCAAGGGCGCAACAGCAAAGCCTGTTGGGGCGGGCGGATTGCGCTTCGCTCATCCGCCCTACGGCCCCGGCAGGGGGGGACAGTGGGCCCAATTGGCGATCGCCGAAGACGCCCGCACATTCGGATCGGGCGATCGCGTAACGCGGGAGGGGAGGAAGCAGATGGTTGGCAGCAAACGAATTGCGACATGGCGTTCCGTACTGTCGGTGTCGACTCATCGAGCACATCATCTCATCTCGGCCGCGCTTGTGGGGCTCGCGGTCTGTGCCGCGGCGGCGGCGGCGGCACAGCAAGCGACCGCGCCGGAGCCGGAGGAAGAGTACGGTGAGTTCCTGGCGCGGGCGCAGGAATTGGCAGCGGTTCCGGTAAACGACATTTTCAAATCGATCCGTCTCACCGCCGGCGCGATGTTGGTCGGCAAGAAGGTGTACGAGAAAAATTGCGCCATGTGTCACGGCGCCGACCTGAAAGGAATCGCCGATCAGCATACACCCGATCTGACCGACGCCGAATGGCGTTTTTCCGGCGATGACCTGGCGTCGGGCGGCAACGTCAAATTCCCGTCCGATGTCGAGTGGACCGTGCGTTACGGTATCCGCTCCGAAAACCCGAACGCGCGCGGGCTGGAGGCCGATATGCTGGCTTTCGATCCCAAATATCGCACCGAAGACGATACGAAGGAATTCGGCAGCACGGCATTTCTGAGCCCTGACGAGATCGATGAC
>JASHRR010001110.1 GCA_030037185.1 Xanthobacteraceae bacterium
CTCAAGGGTGAGGTCGAGAGCGCCCTCGCGCAGGTCGGCCGGCTCGCGGGCGGCAAAATTTTTGGCGACGACAACAATCCGCTGCTTGTCTCAGTGCGCTCCGGCGCGCGCGCGTCGATGCCCGGGATGATGGACACCGTACTCAATCTCGGGCTCAACGACGCGACAGTCGACACGCTGGCAAAGAGCTCCGGCGACCGCCGTTTCGCATACGACTCTTACCGGCGCTTCATCACCATGTATGCGAACGTGGTGCTGGGGATCGAGCACCATGTGTTCGAGGAGATCCTCGACGAGCACAAGGACCTCAACGGCTACACGCTCGATACCGATCTCGACGCTGAGGATTGGGCCGAGATCGTCGGGAGCTTCAAGGCACGGATCGAAAACCTGCGCGGCGCACCCTTTCCGCAGGACCCGCACGACCAGTTGTGGGGCGCGATCGGCGCCGTATTCGGCTCGTGGATGAACCAGCGCGCCATCACCTACCGGCGCCTGCACGCCATTCCGGAAAGCTGGGGCACCGCCGTGAACGTCCAGGCGATGGTATTCGGCAACATGGGCGACACGTCCGCAACGGGCGTTGCTTTCACGCGCAATCCATCGACCGGCGAAAAGCGCCTCTATGGCGAATTCCTCATCAACGCCCAGGGCGAGGACGTGGTCGCCGGCATCCGCACCCCGCAGGAAATCACCGAGGCTGCGCGGCAGCAAGCGGGCTCCGACAAGCCGTCGCTGGAGCGCGCACTGCCGGCGGTGTACGCGGAGCTGACGCAGATTTGCGCGCGGCTCGAGAGGCATTGCCGCGACATGCAGGACCTCGAATTCACGGTCGAGCAGGGCAAGCTATGGATGCTGCAGACGCGGGCCGGCAAGCGCACCGCTAAGGCGGCCCTGCGCATTGCCGTCGAGCTTGCGGATGAAGACCTGATCAGCCGGGAGGACGCGGTGGCGAGGATCGATCCCGCTACCCTTGATCAGCTTCTCCATCCGACAATCGATCCTGACGCCAGCCGCCAGGTCATCGCCTCGGGCCTGCCCGCCTCGCCGGGCGCCGCCTCCGGCGAGATCGTGTTCTCCTCCGACGAAGCCGAGCTGATGAAAACGCAGGGCCGCAAGGTGATCCTGGTGCGGGTCGAGACCAGCCCCGAGGATATCCACGGCATGCACGCGGCCGAAGGCATCCTCACCACACGCGGCGGCATGACGTCCCATGCTGCCGTGGTGGCGCGCGGCATGGGCAAGCCTTGCGTGTCCGGCGCGGGCGCGATCCGTGTCGATTACGCGACCGCAACGCTGTCGGCCGCCGGCACCACCCTGCGCAAGGGCGACATCGTCACCATCGACGGCTCAACCGGCCAGGTGTTGGCCGGAAAGGTCACGATGCTGGAGCCTGAGCTGTCCGGCGAATTCTCGACGCTGATGGGATGGGCCGACAAGGTGCGCCGGCTCAAGGTGCGCGCCAACGCCGATACCCCGACTGACGCCCGCGTCGCCATCCGCTTCGGGGCGGAGGGCATTGGGCTGTGTCGCACCGAGCACATGTTCTTTGAGGCGGATCGCATCCGCGCGGTGCGCGAGATGATTCTTGCCGACGAAGAAAGGAGCCGCCGTGCCGCGCTCGCCAAGCTGTTGCCGATGCAGCGCGACGATTTCATTGCGCTGTTTGAAATCATGGCCGGCCTGCCGGTGACGATAAGGCTGCTCGACCCGCCGCTGCATGAGTTCCTGCCGCACACCGACGCGGAGATCGCCGAGGTCGCGGCGGCCATGAACGCCGATCCCAAGAAACTCGCCGACCGTTCCCGCGCATTGCGCGAATTCAACCCGATGCTCGGCTTCCGCGGCTGCCGCCTTGCGATTGCGTATCCGGAGATCGCCGAAATGCAGGCGCGCGCCATCTTCGAGGCTGCGCTGGCGGCCGGCAAGCGTACCGGCAGGCCGGTCGTGCCGGAGGTGATGGTGCCGCTGATCGCCACAAAGAAAGAATTCGACCTCGTCAAGGCGCGCATCGACGCCATGGCGGAAGCGGTGGCCCAAGAGACCGGCCAGACGCTCGATTATCAGGTCGGCACCATGATCGAGCTGCCGCGCGCAGCCCTCAAAGCGGGCGAAATCGCCGCGACCGCAGAGTTCTTCTCGTTCGGCACCAATGATCTCACCCAGACCACCCTCGGCATCAGTCGCGACGATGCCGCGAGCTTCCTCGGTGCGTATACGAGCTTGGGTATTTTTCCGATCGACCCGTTCGTGTCGATCGACCGCGAGGGGGTCGGCGAGTTGGTCAAGACCGCCGCCGACCGCGGCCGCAAGACGCGCCGTGACCTCAAGCTTGGTATTTGCGGCGAACACGGCGGCGATCCGGCCTCGGTCAAGTTCTGCGACGAGATCGGGCTCGACTATGTGTCGTGTTCACCTTACCGGGTGCCGATTGCCCGCCTTGCGGCCGCCCAAGCGGCGCTCGGCAAAGGTGCGGCAAGCACGGCGTAAGGGTTCAGCAATTTTGGCACGCAACCTACAACGCGCGAGAACGCCGTCGTCGTGTTTCTCGCTTTGCAGTTCCGCAACTGCGACAGATGACGAGCCCCTCAAAGCGCTCGCCCATGACATCATGCCGGCGCCCAAGCGCAACTCCGACCGCATACCGGCGCAGCGTCGGGTTGGCTTCTCGTCGGCGATCCAAGCGGCGAACTCGTTCCCTCAAGCCAGGATCGCCGGCGAACAACCGCACGCGGGCAAGTTCCGCGGCCGCTCGAAGCGGAGCGAGGAGGCCAATCCGCCGCCAGCGGATCGGAACCGACGGAACGCCGCCGCGATAAACAGCGCGGGTCTGATCTCGGCGATCGATTAAGCTTTTTGTGGGGCTTGCCTCTGATCGGCCGGCGGCCGCGCCCTTTGCGTTGGGGCGGGTTGCGCGCTCGGCCGCACCCACATCGGCGCGCCGCCCGGACCAGCATCCGGGTTTGCGGTCCGCAAAAACGGCGATGCACCAAGACAACGAGACCATCGTCAAGGAGCGGCTTTACGGTGATAAGTCCGATTCTGACGTGTTCCACAACGAAGTCACCGTGATCGACCACGCGTTGACACGTCCGTGGCGGGTGACGAAGAACGATCGCCGCGAATTAGATCGGCATCCAAGTTGGCGCGAGGTCAATTGTCACGAACACAACAATCACGTTGAAACAGGCAAGCGGAACTACCGGTATTTTCGCTGCAGCGCTGTTTTCGGTTTTCCCGGATTTGCCCCCTGCCCGATTCAAGCAAATTGAATCGGTATTAAATGCATCGGCAGCGTGCCATGCGAGGGGTTATTGCGCCGGTCATTAGCACGAATTGGCGGCATGGTTTTCCCCGGGGCTGGTGGCATTTTCAGCGTGATCCCGGTTGCCCGGATGCGCGGCCGGCTGGGCAATCTGTAATGTGCCGTTCATCGGCTCGTAATGTTATTCTCGATAAGGCTTGCAAAGGACGTCAGTGCGCAGCTCGTATCGCGCGCATTCAACGTCTGCGACGCAAAGGAGCCGATCTTGCCCGTGGAGCGCACAACCATGCGACTGTCCATCCTCATCCCGGCGCTGTTGGTGTTCGCGGCTCCCGCCGCCGCGGAGAACTGGCAGGAATACCGCTATCCAGATCAATCCTTCGCAATCGCCTTTCCGGGCGATCCGCAGGCGGAGATGACCACATACCAGGTCGCCGAGGACCGCTCGGTTGAAGCCCACGTCTACTCGGTCCGCCAGGACAATGCGGTGTTCAAGATGACCGTCGCTGAGATTGCCGATACTGGCCTCGACGAAGGTGCAGTAATCGATCATGCGATCAAGTCGATGTCCGAAGGCGGCGAGGTGAAGGTCAATATCCCGCACCGCATCAGCCGGGTCTACGGCCGGCAGCTCAGCATCGTCGGGCGGGATGGCATCCGGTCTATGGTCGCGCTCTTCGATTACAACGGGCGGCTTTATCAGATCGAAGGAAAGGCGCTTCCCGGCGACAACGATGCGACGGCCGATGCGATCCGATTTGTGCAATCACTCATATTCACTGGCGGCGGTTCTAACCGTTCCGCGGAGGAAATTCGAGCCGCCCAGGCCGCTTGCAGCGGAGCGGGCGGGCCTGGAGGCACGGCAGTCGCGGGTGATAACCGCCGTCTTGAAATACGCTGCCGTCGCCAGCAAACGCTTGCCGCGCTGGTAACCTCTCTCAATTCGGGCGACCTGTCTGCTGCCCAGCAAGCCTATTCATCGCTTAGCCAACTCCAAAGGTTTGGAAATCCCAACGGGCCATTCGCGCGCGCAATGAGCGACATCGGCCAAGCTCTCCAGAGCGGCGATTTACCGGCGGCGCAGCTGGCGCTGTCATCGCTGGAGCGTGGGCGCCGCTTCCGTCAGCCTTAACGGAGGGACCAAAATGACCTCAGCAGGCGCTGACGCCGCGCCGGGTTCGCTCGTGCTTTGCGTCGTAACCTGTGGCGAGTCCACCGGCATAGGGGCAAAACTGGAATGCTCGGACCTGAGGGCTTGAAGGGTGAAACCGGTCCGCAGTATGGCGCACGCTGCGCCGGCGTCGCTGAGGGGACAGTGATCGCGGCAACGATGGTGAAAGCTGCGGCAGGCGCGCGCGAGGCCACAACGGATGTCGACGGCAGACAAAGCTCATACCCCGGCACCGTTGCCGCGCACAGGACATGCATCGTCGTGCTGGGGATGCATCGCTCCGGCACCAGTGCCCTGACCCGGGTTCTGAGCATCCTCGGGGCCGCACTGCCGCGCCACGTTATGAGCCCCGGGCCCGGCAACGAACCCGGACACTGGGAGCCGCAAAAACTCGTCGATTTTCACGATGAGGTGCTGTCGGAGCTCAACAGCGCGTGGCACGACTGGGCGCCGCTCGGCGTCTCAAGGCTGACCGTGCAACGCCGCAAGCAGATCAAGACGCGGATAGCTGAAATCATCAACGACGAATACGGCAGCGCAGCGCTGATGGTCGTCAAAGACCCACGCATCTGCCGCTTTGCGCCGCTGTTTCTTGAGGCGTTGACGGATGCCGGCATCATGCCCGAATGCATCCTTGTCTTTCGCAATCCGCTCGAAGTCGCTCAATCACTCGCGTGCCGTGATGGCATGCCTCCGGGAGAAGCGAGCCTGTTATGGCTGCGCCACGTCCTTGATGCCGAGGCCGCGACCCGCAGGAACCGGCGCGCCATCCTGTTCTACGGCGATCTCCTGATGGACTGGCGCGGCGAACTTCGGCGCATCGGGCTTGGCACGGAAGGGGGCCACGGATGCGCCTGGCCAACTTCTCCCGAAGATGCCGCGGAGCGGATCGATGGGTTCCTGAACTGCGCCCTGCGCCATCACACCCTGTCAGACGCAGATATCATCAGCGATCCGGTCACGTCGGGCTGGATTGCCGACATCCATGATGCTCTACGCCAGTTGAGGCGCAATCCGGCGTCGTCTAAAGCGCGTGCCACGTTTGATCGGGTCCGCGGCGAGTTTGATCGGGCTGCTCCGGTCATCGACCAGGTGCGACGTGAGATGCGCGCGCCGCTGGAGGCTCGACTGGATGCCGTTACCCAGCAGCTCGAAAACCTACGCCGGCAGTTGTCACCGGCCTCCCGCAGTCGCTGGCAGCGGCTGATGGCGCAAGTGAGACAGGCTTGCGCCTGCATTTCATAAACAAAAACGCGATCCTGTAAGCACCTCTTAGGGCGCACGTGTCGCGCAGCGCTTCAAGCGCGAGCGCGCGGAATGGTTCGTAGCTACGCCGCGCGTTGCGTCAGCCACAACCGCAATCGCGAGTACGTATTTGGAGACACCCAGAGGGAAGGACCTCCCCTTGCGGGCTGTGCTGCAAACGCATTCTGGCTTTGCCGCTGACAAGTCACCTCCATTCGATCCGAGCCAGGCACCCAGGTTTAGGCGTCTATGCCTCCTCGGCTCCGCAACAGCGCCGATGACAAGCGATGACTAAGAGTTTGCCTCGATCAACGTCGCGACACCCCCTTCTAGCAACTTCAGCCGCTCGCTAAGTCCGAGCGTGTCGAACGCCGCGCGCAAATCCTTTCCGCTCTGGCGCAAGCCCAGCCGTCGGTGTGCAGCGGAACGATCACGGCATCCGCAAAGGCATGCGCGGTCTCGATGGTGTCGTTGGTGTCCATGGTGAGACGAAACGGGCCGCGGGTCTGCGCCGCGCCGGCAAAGGACAGCACCACATCGCATTTGAAACGCCGCGCCACCTCGGCAACGCCGTCAAACCAGGTGGTGTCGCCGCTGACATAGATCAAACGGCGGCCGGGCTTGTGTGACGCGACGACAAATCCGATGACGTCGCCGGACAGCGGCTCGATACCGGCGGGGCCATGCCGCGCGGGTGCCGGGGGATCGCCAGTGAGCTCTTGGCCTTGACGAGCTCAGTGCTGGCCCACGGTTGAAATCCTTCGACCGCGCCGCCAAGCCGTTTGGCACCGGCCTCCGTGGTCAGCACGCGCCTTGCACTGGCGAGAAATTCCTTGCCGGAACGATCAAGATTGTCCGAATGCTGATCGTGACTGAGCAGCACCGCATCGATCTCGCCGACCGCCTCAGCCGACTTCGCGGGGCCCTCCAGCTTTTCCAGCGTCACATGCGGCAAGTGATAGCTGCCGGGCGCGTCGAAGGTCGGATCGGTCAACAGGCGAAAGCCGTCGATCGCGGTCATTGCGGTCGGCCCACCGATGAGGGTGATGGAGAGGCTCATGGTCTGCTTGCTTGCACTGCTGCGGGACGGGTGACCAGGTAGATCCCAAGCGCGACTGGCACCATCCCAAGCAGGTCGCGCAACGCCACCTGCTCGCCGAGGATCACCCAGGCGAACAACATACTTAGGGGCGGCATCAAAAAGTGGTAGGCGCTGGCGGCGGTCGCGCCACAGACCTTCAACAGATGGAACCATAGGAAATAAGCGACGATCGAGCCACCCAGCACCAGGAATGCGAACGCCCCCAAAAGCCGTCCGCTCGGCACGATGTTGCCGACGTCGGCGAACGTGAAGGCGATCGGCAGCAGCACCAAGCCAGCGGCGAGATTCTGGATGCCATTGCCGATCCACAGACTGCCTTTTGGCGCGAACAGCTTGAACAGGATGGTACCGGCCACGATCGATGCGAGCGAAGCCAGCGTGAACAGGATGCCGCGCAAGCTGTCCGTGCCGACCGACATACGATGCCAGACAATGAAGCCGACGCCGATGATGCCCAGCAGTAGGCCGAGCACCTTGCGCGGGGTCAGCGCTTCGTCGAGCAGCAGCGCGGCCAAGGCAGCGGTGAAGATCGGATTGGCCGAGACGATCAGGCCGCCCAGGCCGGCCGAGACCGATTTCAGGCCGGTATAGCCGAGGCCGAGATAAAGCGCGTTATTGGCGACGCCGAGGATCGCAAATGTCGTCACCTCCCGCCAACCGAGTTGCCAGCCCGCCCGGCCAAAGGCCGATAGGCCGAGGATCAATATCCCGGCAAGCGAGAAGCGGCCCGCCAGCAGGATCAGCGGCGGACAATCGGTAACGCCGATCTTGCCGGCTACGAACGCAAAACTCCACAGCACGCAGAACAAGGCGATATAAAGCGGCAGCGCGCTGAGGTGGCTGCGCGGCGCGCAAACGGCGATCCCGGGCGTGAGCGACATGACAGGTCTCCTTCCGGCCCTGATCTAGGCCGCTCCATTGCCATTTGGAAATTAAATGATAGACTTGATGTCAGTTGAGTTTCGAATGGAGATGGAAGTGCTCGATCTGGAGCTGTTGAAGAGTTTCGTCTCGGTGGTCGATGCCGGCGGTTTCACCCGCGCCGGCGAGCGCGTTCACCGCACGCAATCGACCGTCAGCCAGCAAGTCCGCCGGCTAGAGGAGGACCTGGGCCAGACCCTCCTTAATCGCAAGGGCAAACAGGTGATGCCGACCGAAGCTGGCGAGCGTTTGCTCTCCTATGCACGGCGGCTGTTGTCGCTGGCAGAAGAGGCGCGCGACGTGGTCGGGCGGCCCGCCAACGAAGGCGCGATCAGGCTCGGCATCCCCGAGGATTTCGCCGCTTACCGGTTGGCAAAGCTGCTCGCGACGTTTTCACGCTCGCATCCGCAGCTCAGGATGGATGTGCGCGCCGACCAGAGCATGTATCTCAAGCGCGACCTCGAACGAGGCGATCTTGATCTGGTGCTGCTCAAGCGCGACGCTGGCGAAAAGGGCGGCATCGCCTCATGGCCCGAGCGCGTGCATTGGGTGACCAGCAAAAACCATCCGCGCAATGCGCACACGGGCTCGGTGCCGCTGATCGGCTTCCCTCCCGGGTGTCTCTACCGCTCGCGCGCGATCCACGCGCTGGAAAGCGCCGGGCGCGCCTGGCACATGGCCTATACATCTTCCAGTCTTGCCGGCATCCAGGCTGCTGTCGCGGCAGGCATGGGCTTGAGCATTTTGTCGGAGATGGCGATCCAGGCCGATCACCGCGTGCTGACGGCGAAAGACGGCTTTGCACCGATCGACAAGACCGCGGTGGCGCTGGTGGCCTCGCCCGATGCTACTCCCGCGACGCTTCGGCTCGCGGACAAGCTCGCCGAGTTCTGCAACACGGTACAGGCGAAGGCAGCGTAGCCAACGATGACAAGCTATGCCGAAGAAGCGCGCAGCGAGGGGACGTTTGCTCGCTAAGGCCGGTGCCCGCGGCCTCGCCGTGCCCGCTTTCGCGGGCGGGGTCGTTGCCATACGCAACGCCATGAACCATCAACCGCCAGCTCTGCGCCCGGGCAGCCTGGCTTGTTTGGCGCGTAGCGAAGCTTCCGGGTTCCTGTTTGACCTCGGAACAATGGATTTGCCTGGCTGTGCAGGCACAGCGGCGCTACCGCACACGCCACCTTGGACCAAGCGGCGACATGGCGCGCGCCGGCCACCCTCCCGGTAAAGCATCACGGCTTGCGCGTTTAAGTTCCGCCAAATCCGACATTGAAGGGGCCGCAACTGCTGTTGTCAGTGACGATGAGCCATGGGCCGAGGCGCCGCATCCAGACTTTGCGGTCATAAACTCCGCCCTTCTCGATCGGCAAGGTGGTGTGCGTAATGCGCAGCGAACATCTACCTCTGACGATCTCCGGTTGATTGGGTTCGTCGCCGTAGCAAGCCCTACGGCGAAACACGATCTTGCCGCTCTCGATCTTGCGAATCAGCGCGTCAGCAGAGGGCAGCAATCCGCCGCACCCCAGCGCCGAGAATGATCGCGTGAAGATGCTTGCGGCCAATGCCGGTCATCGCGCTCAGCGGCGCGATCGGCACGCGCCGAGCGCCCGGCATTGCGACACGACCT
>JASHRR010001111.1 GCA_030037185.1 Xanthobacteraceae bacterium
GCTTGTGTCTCCAGTAACGACCAAAAAGCCGACCTAGAGCGTCAGAAACAGGTGCTTGAACTGTTCTGCGCCACCAACGGATGGCAATTCGAAGTAATTTCCGATCTCGGTTCGGGCATGAATTACCGGAAGAAGGGACAAAAGCGCCTGCTTGACGAAATCGTGGATAGCAAAGTCGGTCGGCTGGTCATCGCGCACAAGGATCGCCTGCTCCGGTTTGAGGCTGACTTGGTGTTGGCGATTTGCGAAGCACGCAACGTTGCGGTGGTTATAGCTTTGAGTAGGTTCTGCAAAGCGGTGTCGTGACGACAACAGATTTCATAGCTGAGAGATAAGCGACCTTATTTTCGTCGGGCGTGATGTTCAGCAGTTGGTGGGCTCACAGCCGCGGAGCCACTCGAGCGCCAAGGCGAACAGTCGCTTCTGCACGTCGAGGTTCATCAGGCCGGACGCAGGTTGATACAAACGAGACATGAAATTCCTCACGCCCGAAGTCGGCCGTGTTGTTGGTGACGAGCACGTCGTTGTCAGCAACCGCCCGCGCACGATCGTCCCAGTCCTTACGCGCGCGCATGCCCCGCCAAAGGGCGCGCGTAGACTCCCGACAGCCGCGCTGTGTTGTGCGATCGCGACGATTTCCACTCAGGCATTCATCGATCAGGAATGTCACGCGCCCCCAGCCCCGCCAGTTCTTGACGACGCTCGCGTCGGAGCGGGCTTGAACCTTGCGTCGCGGTTTTTCTGTCCCTCTTGACTCGGTTCCGGTACCAATTAAAATATGACTGACCAGCCAGTCATATTTTGGAAACATGCGATGTCCAAACTGGCGAGACCCAACAAAATTGCAGGAGGGGCGGCGAACCGGCCTGTTGCCACCGGGCGCCGGCGGCCTGCCACCGACAGCCGCTCGCAAAAGGCCGCGGCAAGGCGCGAGGCGATCTTGGCGGCGGCGCTCGATGAGTTCTCGGCGCGGGGTTTTGCGGAAGCGCGGCTCGACGACGTGGCGCGCAAGGCCGGCGTCGCCAAGGGAACGATTTATCTTCACTTCGCCGACAAGGAGGCGCTGTTCCAGGAACTGGTGCGCACCATGATCAGCCCGCTGGTCGCGGCGCTGGTGGACTTTCGTGCCGCCGACCGGCCGATCCGCGCGGTGCTGGAGCAGATTGCGGAGCTGTTCGTTGGCAGCGTCGGCACGCGCCGCCGCGAAGTGGCACAGCTTGTCTTATCCGAGGGGCAGCGCTTTCCGGAGCTCGCCGAATTCTACTACCGCGAAGTTGTCGAGCGCGCCATGGCAGCGATGCGCACCATGTTGGAGCGGGCGATCGCCCGAGGCGAGATCCCGAACGCCGCGCTCGCACACTTTCCCCAGCTCGTGGTCGCGCCCGGCATCCTCTCGATCATCTGGGTCGGCCTGTTCGATCGTTTCCAGCATCTCGACGTCGCCGCGATGATGCGGACCCACATTGCAATCCTGCTCGGGCAGAGGAGTGGATCGTGACCGTCCCCGCCCTCCAGCTTCATGATGAGCCTGTTCGCCAGGCCGCGCAGCCTGCCGAGGCGCGGCAGAACCCCGACGCCCTGGTTGACGAGAAGAAGCCGGCCGAGAAAGGCCCGCCGAGGCAACGGCCGGACAGCGGTGCGGCGGGATCGCGTTCAGGCGTGAAACGGCGACTGCTCGTTGTTGTGCTGCTGCTCGTCGCGGTGGGCGGCGGCGG
Organism: Xanthobacteraceae bacterium; assembly: GCA_030037185.1. The sequence continues at coordinate 1,716 of JASHRR010001111.1, forward strand.
GTTTGCGTGGTGGCACTACACCCATCGCAACGACGCGCCGGCCGAACTCATTCTCCACGGCAACATCGATCTGCGCCAGGTGGCCCTGCCGTTCAACAATAACGAGCGCATCGCTGCGGTGCTGGTGCAGGAGGGCGATCTCGTGCGCAAGGGCGATCTCCTGGCGCGTCTCGACACCAGCCGCCTCGAGCCGCAGGTCGCGCAAGCGGTGGCGCAGGTTGCGGCGCAACGCGCCGTGGTGGCGCGGCTTCACAACGGCAGCCGTCCCGAGGAGATCGCCCAAGCCAGGGCCAATCTCGAGGCCGCCATGGCCAACGCCGTCAATGCGCGCAAAACCCTCGCGCGCAAGATCGCCTTGCTGCCGAGCGGCGGCGCGACGCAACAGGACGCCGATACCGCGCGGGCCAATGCGGGCGTCGCCGACGCACAGGTCGACGTCAATCAGAAGGCGCTCGATCTCGTGGTGCTCGGCCCGCGGCAGGAAGACATCGATCAGGCCGAGGCGCAGTTGCGCGGCAACGAAGCCCAACTTGCCTTCCTGCGCCAGCAGCTTGCAGACGCCGAACTGCACGCGCCGCTCGATGCCGTGGTGCGCTCGCGCCTGATGGAGCCGGGCGAGATGGCCTCGCCGCAGCGGCCGGTATTTTCGCTCGCCATTGTCGATCCGAAATGGGTCCGCGCCTACGTATCGGAGCCGGACCTCGCGCGGCCGCGCACCGGCATGCGTGCGTTGGTGACGGTTGACAGCTTCCCGGGCCGGCAATTCGACGGCTGGATCGGCTTCGTGTCGCCGGTCGCCGAGTTCACGCCCAAGAACGTCGAGACGACGGAACTGCGCTCGAGCCTGCTCTACGAGGTGCGCGTGTTCGTCAACGATCCCAGCAACGAGCTTCCGCTCGGCATGCCGGCCACCGTGCGCCTCGCACCGAACGCTGACCGGACAGAGCCGCAATGAAGGATTTCGTCACCCTGCCAATCGACGGCCGGCAC
>JASHRR010001112.1 GCA_030037185.1 Xanthobacteraceae bacterium
CGTCCTCGTGGTCATTGGCGAACAGGCGCTCGAGCGCGAGCAGCGATGACAGGAGCGCCCCCAGCCACAGGATGGCCGGCCCGATTCGCCGCAGCAAGGCGAGGTCCGGCCTGACCGCAAACGGCACAAGAGTTACCACCGTCAGGAAAAACAGGACCCCCATCATGGCTCCGCCACCGACGCGGATGGCAATCCGCGCATCGCGCGCGAACAGGGCAGAGAGCGCGGTCATTGCGTCGCATCCCTGCCGTCACCGTCCTCCCGGGCGCCGGCAGCCACAGACGTGCCCAACCGCAGCTCCTGCGGCTCGCCGAGCCCGAGCGGTCCATGGGTCGCGGCTATGATGAGGCCACCACCTGCCAAGTGGGTGCCCATCAGGCGTTGCAGGCGCTCCTGGGACGCGGCATCAAGGGCCGTGTTCGGCTCGTCGAGTAGCCAGATCGGTCGCGGCACTGCAAGCACCCGGGCAAGCGAGAGGCGGCGTCTTTGCCCGGCCGAGAGGTAGCCAGCGGGAAGCCGGGCGAGATCACTGAGGTCGACCGCCGCAAGCCCTCGCTCGATCAGGGCAGCTTCGTCAGCTTCGCGCACGCCATTGAGAAATCGCGTCCAGAAAGCGAGATTTTCCGTCACCGTCAAGGCCGGTTTGAGGGGATCGACATGGCCCAGGTAGTGGGACTGCTCTGCGACGCTCAACTCCGGGTCGCCACCTTGGAGGGAAAGACTTCCTTCGTCTGGACGAATGAGACCTGCGATGATGCGCAGCAGGGAACTCTTGCCGGCGCCGTTCGGCCCGGTCAAAAGCAGCGCGCTACCGGCGGCAATCGAAAAGCCTATTCCGCAAAACACCCGGCGACCGCCCCGGATGCAGGCCAAATCATGGCCCGATAGCTTCATTGCCACGATTTCGCACACTTTGAAGTCCACCCGTGCGCCCTGCGCCCCCGCGAGGGGCCCGGTGAAGCGGGTAGGCCATCATTTTTTTCCGTGGAGAGTTGCTCACGACTATCCTTCATATGGCAGAACCGCGAAAGAGTCCGTATAACGACGTTTTAGACGCGTGACGGGCGACAATTTGTAAAAACCCCGCCAGTCAGGCGATCCGCTAACGCATTCCAGGCCGTCTGCCGGAACGGAAACCCTCATGACCTCCCTCGACAGCTTCAAATGCGCCCGCACCCTTAAAGTGGGCTCGAAGAGTTATGTCTACTACAGCCTTCCGGCCGCCGAGAAAAACGGCCTGAAAGGAATTTCCCGCCTGCCCTTCTCGCTGAAGGTTTTGTTTGAAAATCTGTTGCGCCATGAGGACGGTCGCTCGGTCTCCAAAGAGGATATCCTGGCCTGCGCACAGTGGCTTAAGACGAGGTCATCAGAGCGCGAAGTCGCCTTCCGGCCGGCGCGCGTCTTGATGCAGGATTTCACCGGTGTTCCGGCCGTTGTCGATCTTGCCGCCATGCGCGATGCGATGAAAAATCTCGGCGGCGATGCGAAACGCATCAATCCGCTGGTGCCGGTTGACCTTGTCATCGACCATTCGGTTGCGATTACCTATTTCGGCGACAATTCGGCATTCAAGAAAAATGTCGAAGAGGAATACAAGCAGAACGAGGAGCGCTATCGCTTTCTCAAATGGGCGCAAGGATCGTTCGAGAACTTCCGCGTGGTGCCGCCCGGTACCGGCATCTGCCACCAGGTCAATTTGGAATATCTATCGCAGACCGTGTTCACTGCGACCGGCACCGTCAGCGTCGAAGGTAAACCGGTCACCGGCGAGATCGCCTATCCGGATACGCTGGTCGGGACCGATTCGCATACCACGATGGTGAATGGTCTGTCGGTGCTCGGCTGGGGCGTCGGCGGCATCGAGGCCGAAGCCGCCATGCTGGGCCAGCCCTATTCGATGCTGTTACCGGAGGTAATCGGCGTCAAGCTCTCCGGCAATCTCAAGGAAGGCGTCACCGCAACCGATCTGGTGTTGACGGTGACGCAGATGCTGCGCAAGCGCGGCGTGGTGGGCAAGTTCGTGGAATTCTTTGGTCCCGGGCTGGCTGCGCTGTCAATCGCCGATCGCGCCACTCTCGGCAACATGTCGCCCGAATATGGCGCCACCTGCGGGTTTTTCCCGATCGATGACGACACCCTCGATTATCTGCGCACGACCGCGCGGTCGGAGGCCCGCGTGGCGCTGGTGGAGGCCTATGCCAAAGCACAGGGCCTCTACCGGACGAGCGAGACGCCGGACCCGATATTTACCGACGTGCTCAAGCTCGATCTTGGGTCCGTTGTCCCTTCGCTGGCGGGGCCGAAACGGCCGCAGGACCGGGTCGCCCTCAAGGACGTGAAAGCCGGCTTCGCGGCTGCCCTCGATCGGGAGTTCGGCAAGGCGGCGGAAGCCGCAAAGCGCGTGCCGGTCGATGGCCGCGAGCACGATCTCGGCCACGGGGATGTGGTGATTGCCGCCATCACGTCGTGCACCAATACATCAAACCCGACCGTCATGGTCGGGGCCGGTCTTCTCGCCCGCAATGCGGTCGCCCGGGGGCTCGCCGTGAAGCCATGGGTCAAAACGTCGCTCGCGCCCGGCTCCCAGGTGGTTGGCGAATATCTGTCGGAGTCCGGTCTGCAGAAAGACCTCGACAAGCTCGGGTTCAACCTCGTTGGCTATGGCTGCACGACCTGCATCGGGAACTCCGGGCCGCTGCCGCCGGAGATATCCAAGACCATCAACGACCACGACCTTGTCGCCGCTGCCGTGCTGTCGGGTAACCGCAACTTCGAAGGCCGCGTCAACCAGGACGTGCGCGCCAACTATCTGGCCTCGCCGCCGCTGGTGGTCGCCTATGCGATCGCCGGAAGCATGAACTTCGATTTTGCCAAGATGCCGCTCGGCGTCGGCAAGGATGGCAAGAAGGTGTTCCTCAAGGACATCTGGCCGGGCAGCCAGGAAATTGCCGCGGTGATCAACAAGACCATCAACAAGCAGGTGTTTGCGCGCAAATACGCCCATGTGTTCAAAGGCGACGCGGCCTGGAGCAAGATCGCCGTAAAGGGCGGCCTGACCTATGAATGGGATCGTAAATCGACCTATGTGCAAAACCCGCCCTATTTCGCCCACATGAGCCGTCGGCCCGAGCAGATCTCCGACATCGTCGATGCACGCGTTCTCGGGCTGTTCGGTGATTCGATCACGACGGATCACATCTCGCCTGCCGGTTCCATCAAGGCCGCATCGCCGGCCGGCAAATATCTGGTGGAACACAAAGTCAAACCTGCCGACTTCAATCAATACGGAACCAGGCGCGGCAACCACGAAGTAATGATGCGCGGCACGTTCGCGAACATCCGCATCAGAAACCAGATGGTTCCCGGCGTCGAGGGCGGCGTCACGATCCATTACCCATCCCGCGAGCAGCTGCCGATCTATGATGCGGCAATGCGATATAAGAGCGAGAATGTTCCGCTCGTCGTGTTCGCCGGCAAAGAGTACGGCACCGGTTCGTCACGGGACTGGGCTGCCAAGGGAACGGTGCTGCTGGGCATTCGGGCGGTGATCTGCCAATCCTTCGAGCGCATTCACCGCTCGAACCTCATCGGCATGGGCGTCATTCCCCTGGTGTTTGACGAGGGCACCTCATGGCAAACCCTCGGGCTGACCGGCAGCGAGCTCGTCACCATCCGCGGCCTCCATGGCGATCTCAAGCCGCGGCAACGCATGATCGCCGAAATCGTCACCGCCGACGGATCGTTGAAGCGGGTGCCGTTGATCTGCCGGATAGATACGCTCGACGAGCTTGAGTATTTCAAAAACGGCGGCATTCTGCAGTTCGTGCTGCGGCAACTCGCAGCGTGACGGCAGCTCGCCAAGAAAGGGGCCTGGCATCAGACAGCGGCCGGCACGCCTTGTCTCCCCTCCTGCGCTTCTCCCATCCTGTGGTTGCGTACCGTATCCGACTCGCCTCACGGCTTTTTCATTACCGTGAAGGGGCCTCCTCACCTCGAAGTGAGTGGCGCGAGAGCGGCGAGCGACGTATTTAGGGCCATCACGGCTGGCATCGCGGGGAGACGAGCATGGAGACATCGCGGGTGCGTTTCAGCTGGATCGCGGCGGCCCTTTTGTTTCTTGCCCATTCCTCTGCGAACGCCAATCCTCGTGCGGTCATCGAATTGTTTACCAGTCAGGGCTGCTCGTCATGCCCGACCGCTGACAAGCTCCTCGCCGAGTTCCGTGCGGATCCCTCATTGATCCCGCTCAGTCTACCGATCGATTACTGGGATTACCTAGGGTGGAAGGATACCTTGGCGCTGCCGGGCCATACGGCACGGCAAAGGGCGTACTCCCAAGTGCGCGGAGATCGCGAAATCTATACGCCTCAGGTGGTGGTCAACGGCATTGCGCAAGCGATCGGCAGCGATCGCGCCGGGATCGAAGATGCCGTCGCGCAAAGCCGTAACTATCCTTCCTCCTTATCGGTGCCGCTGCAGGTGAAGGTGGCGGATGAACGCGTTTCGGTAACGGTTGCGGCGCATGACAGAGCCGAAGCCGCCGGCGGCGAGGTCTGGCTTTGTGCGCTGCGCCGGTCGGTGCCGGTTAGCATTGGGCGCGGCGAAAATCGCGGGCGCACCATCACCTACACCAATGTGGTGCGGCGATGGGTCAAGCTCGGCGACTGGAGGGGTAAGAGCGAGAACTTCACGGTACCGGTCGATGCAATAAAGTTTGATGGTGTCGACGCCGTCGCCGTTATATTGCAAAGCGGCAGTTTCGAAAAACCGGGCGCCATAATGGGTGCCTCATTGACGTCCCTATATTGAGAAAACCGTTTTCGCATCGTTGAGCGATTGAAGTTCATTTGGCGAGTGTAAATCAGCGCCTCGCACAATAAACGGCGCTGACCGGCAATAAGCGGCCGCTCTTAAAGGAAAATCAACCCAGCTTCCGCTGCAGGATCGCCCCAGGCGGCATTGCGACGCCGCGTCCGGGTGCGCCCAAATCGTAGACCGACCCGTCGGGACTGACTATTCGGGACTGAGGGGGGACAAACGCAAACCCCCTCCCTATTCCCCCGAAAACGGGAGAGCAGGCGAAGGGGCCCGAATGACCCGGGTCCGGCCCAAGCAAGCCCGGGGGGCTGGGGGGCTGAGGAATCCGAACCCGCGTCGAGCCGGACCCTGAGGCAGAGTGGTTTTTATGACAATCCACCTCGACTGGGGCGAGGCTGAATTTTGGCAGCAATATGAATCGGTTAACGAAAGCGTGATTGCAACCACCGACGTTGCAGCACCAGCTCGAACCTTGCGTCTGCGTCACCCATCGCAGGCAAACGGCGCGGCAGCGGATG
>JASHRR010001113.1 GCA_030037185.1 Xanthobacteraceae bacterium
CCTCTGGTATCGCCGATGATGCACCACGGATAGTTTATATACGCCTGGGCTTTTCCCACCCATGCCGTCAGCGCCACCGCCAGTGCCAATCCGGCAATTACTACCGGCTTGCTCATGTCCGTCTCCTCTTTATTAATTCTTAATCGCGATTCCCACCCGGCCCTTTTGCGCCCAAGGGTCGACGCGACATTTCCCCCCTATCCCCAATATCGGGAACGGGAAAGCGGCCCTCAATCGAATGTTGCGCGTGTGTTGCAAAGGGGACACTCTGGCCACGGTAAGAGCCTACCCGGTCTCGAGGGAGCGGACCCGCGGTGAGGCAGCGGGGGCCCGTACATGCTGCGAACGAGCATGAAATGAAATTGGCGGCGCGACTTGCGAGCGAAAGTCGATCAGTCTCGATGATGGAGAGATCTGGCGAAACGAATCGCCCGCGGCATAGCGGCCGGAGATTCGCATTGGCGCCAAATCGTCGTCATCAAATCGCGGGTCCTTTTTTTTCCTGCGCCGCGGCAGTTGATCTCAAATCATCAGAACCTTCGCGCAGATACTCCAGAAGCAGCGCTCGCTTGGCCGCAGAGGGAGCGCGTGAACCGCATCAGCCGCGAGGAGCGGATGGATGAGTTGATCCAGGTTAATGCCGGGGGGCTGCGATTCGAATAACCTGCACCCAGCTTGGCTCCCTACCAAGCCTCGCACATCGCAACTCAGCCCTGGTCGACCCTACACCCGCGACTCGACCCCCGATCAGGGCTTTCTTTCTCCGCCGCGTTGCCTTGGCGCAGCAAAGGGCAGCGTTACCCGATGATCTGCCCCAAGCTCCGGCGGCCCAGCGAAACGGGGCGTCGCCGCGCTGGGCCGCCGATCAGGGTGAGATCAATCGGCTGCGGCGGGTTCGGACTGTCGCCTACGCGGCGTCCGCGACTTGTCTCGCAGCGGTTGCTGGGTTTCTCTTGTCTCCAGCGCCTGCCAACGCGCCACCAGCCCTAACCAAAAAGCCCTGTCGCTGGCACTGCGAGCGTCAACGGCTAGACGGCGGCATTCATCCGCACGCCGCCGGAAATGCTCTACGCTCACTTGTTTCCTCCCTATCAACCGGCCCACCTCCCTTCCTCCGGTCGGGAACTCAACAAGTGTAGCCAATGTTGTGGAGGCTACCGCGTAAACTCTTTGCGAGGCTTCACGCCCGCCACTATCGCTGGTCCACCCGCAGCGCGATCCGGGCGGAACGACACCGACGGATTTTGTAGTCTGACACCGCATCCTGCCTCCGATCGATTCACCGCGGCCCGATGTCTGGTGGACATCAACGGCAACGCCAACGAGGTGACGTCGGTCGTCCTCAACTGCCTAGCTTTGCCCCATGATCGCGATCCGGCACGGCCGGCGGCCCGCCGAGATCAACCGGCGGCCGATCGGGAAGGAAGGGTCGCGGCGACGCCGGCTGTCCCCATGGCACACGGGGGAGCGTGTTCGGCTCCGCCGGCCCATCGGCCGCCCTGCCCCACGGACCTGCCTGCGCGTCGTCGGGCCCGGGCTGCCGCTCCTGCGGATAGCCATCCGCCTGCGTTTCCTCCTGCGCGCCCGGCAGCGCCAGCGGACCGGGATCGTGCCCGCCCATCACCTCGACCAGCGCCTTGATGCGCGCCTCGATCGTGGGGTGGGTCGAAAACAGGTCGGTGAATTCCTCCCGCGGATTATCGACACACATTTCCATGACAGCGGAAGTTGCACCTGGTAGTTCGCCGCGGCCTTCGATCTTGCGTAGCGCCACAATCATGGCGTCGGGGTTCTTGGTGAGCTCGACCGCGCCGGCGTCGGCGAGGAATTCCCGCGATCGCGACAAGGCAAACCGGATCACGCTCGAAAGCAGCCAGGCGATCGCGACCAGCACGATCGCGATCACGACGGCGATGAAATTTCCGCCCCGGCCGCGACCGTCTTCGCCGTCGCTCGACCGCCGGCCGCGGAAGCCGGTGTAGAACCACAGCCGGAAGAATAGCTCGGCAAAGAACGCGATCGCGCCCGCGATGAGAACCGCAATAACCAGCAAGCGCACGTCGCCGTTGCGAATATGCGTGAGTTCGTGGCCGAGCACGGCTTCCAGCTCGGCATCATCGAGTGCCGCCAGAAGTCCGGACGTTACGGTGACGGCATATTGCCTCTTGTTCATGCCGGTCGCGAAGGCGTTGAGCGCGTCGCTTTCCATGGTCTTGAGCTTCGGCATGGTGATGCCGCGCGAGATGCAGAGGTTTTCAAGGAGATTGTAGAGACGCGGCTCCTCGGCGCGGCTCACTTCGCGTCCGCCGGTCAGAAGGTCGATCATCGTTTGGTGGAAATAATAGGCAATGACGATCCACCCGACGGTCCCAACGGTCGCCAGCGGGGCAGCGGCGATCAGATCCTGCCACGCCTTGCCCGCGAGATATTGCAGCGAGGCCCTGTAGGACATCGCCTCGCCGGCGAGCGCACCCGCATAGACCAACAGGTATACGAGCGCGAACAGCCCGATCAGCAGCGCAACCGAACGCCGCTTGTTGGATTCGATGTGGCTGTAAAGCCCGTAGGCCGCCATGGCTAGAACTTCACCTGCGGCGCCTCCGCAAGGGTCTTACGCTCCTCCCCGAGATCGAAAAATTGCTTGGACGCGAATCCGAACGAGGCCGCAAACAGGGCCGCCGGGAACTGCGCAATGCGAGCATTGTATTCGCTTACCGCGTTGTTGAAGAAGCGGCGGGCAGCAGCGATCTTGTTTTCGATGTCCGTGAGCTCACCCTGCAATTGCTGGAAGTTCGCGTTGGCTTTGAGATCCGGATAGGCCTCCGACAGCGCGATCAGGCGCCCAAGCATTCCCGAGAGCTGCTGCTCGGCTGCGGCCTGCGCCTCAGGGCCCTTGGCCGCCACGGCAGCGTTGCGAGCCGCGATGACAGCCTCAAGGGTGCCGCGCTCATGCGCTGCGTAGCCCTTCACGGTCTCCACCAGATTGGGAATGAGATCATGGCGCTGGCGTAACTGGACATCGATGTCGGCGAAGGCTTGGCTCACGCGCTGCCCCATAGCGACGAGGCCGTTATAAACGCTGATGACCCATGCCACGATCACCACAATGACACCGAAGACGATCCAGCCGGTCGTAGACATATCGTGCTCCCCGAGCGCTTCGTTCCCCGAGCGCGCAAGCGCCGCGATTGCACAGCAATCCGGCGCGGAGTTTCTCGGTAACGGCAAGTCCAGTCAAGTGTTGCCGACCCGCACGCTCGACGCCAAGGACCGCGAAGCGAACATCCACGGCCGGTTCGCATCGAGTTCGACAGGATAGTTGCACAAGCCGAAGCGCCGAGTGCCGCTGCACCAACCGGCAAGACCGGCAAGCGCGTTGCCCGCTTTGTGGCGGCCAGTAGCACGACGCCTCGCGAGAGCTGAGCCAGGAGTGGCAGGGTTTACTGGCACTTTTGAAATCGTTGCAACAGCATGCCCGGGATACGCCGAAAAAGCGGACAGCTTGCGCCCATCGTTTGAGAAAACCGGGCTAAGGGTTTCACCGCACGTGGAGGCATACCCATCGTCGGCGAGCCACCCAGCACCCGCAATCATCCCTGCTTTGCGACACCGGTCTGTCGCATCGCCTTGGCAGTCGGATCAAGGGTGGCCGTTACGGCCGCTCCCCGAGCGCATCCAAAACAAGGGCGGCCCGTTCCGCCACCCCCACCTTCGGCAGGGCAACCAGTTGGTAGCCAAGGCAAGGATAGGCCGAGAGAAGGCGCGAATATCAACAGGTGACGCCCGGATGGTGCCGCTCCGGATCGGTCACGAAAATCGGTTGCCACGGCGGCGCCAAGACCCCCTCAGCACCCCCAGCGCGTGTTCGCCCGTCACCTGCTCAAGGGCGACCGCGGCGTCGACCGAACCTCTGTCAAAAAACACCCAGCCTTCCAGCGCGCTGGCTGAGGCCCGGTCGGCTATGGTCATTTCAATCGCTCGACGCGCGAAGGCGGCTCCGTCCCCACGGGAGCGCCGACCCGTTGCCCTTCGGCTCTTCCTTAACGATCCGCCGACTCCACCACGGCGCGCCCTCGTCGAGGAAGCTCGGCCAGCAGCGCCGACTTGCCGCCCATGAACATCGGGAAATTACGACAAAACGATCCACTGAATGTCGCTTTGTCGATACCGGTCCGGCCCGGGTCCGGACGGATCGGGCAGTGCTGCTCTCCGCGACGTCACCGCTGCAGTCCGGCGGGTCAGGCCGGTCGGCCTGGCGATCTGAGCGAATGCTCGCTGGCCCTTTTCGGTGGCGCAGCCAGGAGGTATCACTCGCTCCCGCGAAGTTGTTTCGATTTTATCAAGGCTATCTGGACCTCCGGGCCCCTCAGGTTGGGGCGCAATGTCTCAAACGGCTGGCATTGATTTACCCTGAGACGCTGTCGCCCCATCGCCAGGATTTACACCGCCGATAGGCGCCGAGGTCGCGCCGCGCCGCGCTATCGCTGACCACGCCTGCGTCCATGCACAGTTTCGTCGTGATGGCGCTTTTGGTGATCCGCGGCGGCGCCAGCACCCGCGCAGCAATCGGTTGCGGATGGCCGCGCGACAGCACGACATAGGAGAACTTCTCGTCCTCGAACGGCAACTCGGCGTCCTTGATGCGCAGGTGATCACGCGAACGCGGCAGCCTCTGGGCGAAATGACACCAGTCAGGCGGCGGCAACGGACACGGGCGTTTATGCGGGCATGGCGCCGCCACATGGGCGCCGGCGGCGACCGCTTCGCCGCGCATCTGCAGTATGCGCCGATAGCCGTCCGGCGTACCGGGGGTGATGATCACGAGCACGCCGGCGGTCGCGGCCCAGAGCAGTTGGGTGAAGCGCGCAAGCCCGTCGGCAGCGATTTCACTCGCCATATAGCTGGCAACGACGAGATCGGCGGGTTGCGCGCCGGCAAGCAGTCGGAGGGCATCGCTCTGCCGGTAGGATTGTCGGTGAACAACCTGGCGCAGCGTTTGGCTGCCCGCTTCCGCCATCAGCTTCAGGCTCAAATCCCGCAACGACGCATTGGCGTCGATCAGGCGAATATCGGCGAGCGTTGCAAAGGCCTCAACTGCCGCGAAAGCGGCCGTTCCCGGGCCGGCGCCGATATCTAACATCGAGCGCGGTTGGAATGTGGGCAGCGTCTCGCCCGTCGCGTTGAAAACCGCGACCGCGGCCGCATAGGTGGCGGGCAACCGGGCCAATGCGTAGGCCAGTGCGCCATCGCTTGTTGCGATCGCTTGCGATCCGCCCCCCGCCCGATAGTTGCGCGACTGGGCCGCGGCCAATTCAGCGATGGAGTTGCGCGACACGCCGTGGGCAAGCCGCGCCAGTGCGGCCTTGAGGTTTTGCGGCAGGGCGGGGGGCAGGCGCATCGAAGTTACGCCACCGCCTCGCGTATCTTCACGGCATCTTCGAGATCGACCGAGACCAGCTGCGACACGCCGCGCTCCGCCATGGTCACGCCGAACAGGCGGTTCATCCGGGCCATGGTGATCGGATTGTGGGTGATGATGATGAAGCGCGTCTCGGTCGATTTCGCCATCTGGTCCAGGAGATCGCAGAAGCGGTCGACGTTGTGATCGTCAAGCGGCGCGTCTACCTCGTCGAGCACGCAGATCGGCGCGGGATTGGTGAGAAACACCGCAAATATCAACGCCAGTGCGGTGAGCGCTTGCTCGCCGCCAGAAAGGAGTGACAGTGTCGCCGGCTTCTTGCCCGGCGGCTTGGCAAGGATCTCAAGCCCCGCCTCTAATGGGTCGTCGTGCTCGATGAGTTGCAGTTCGGCGGTGCCGCCGCCGAACAGGTCGGTGAACAGGCGCTCGAAATGGGCGCGAACCACCTCGAAGGAGCCGAGCAGCCGCTCGCGCGCCTCCCGATTGAGACTCGCAATCCCCTGCCGCAGCCGCTTGATCGCCTCGACCAGATCGTCCCGCTCCGAGATCAGAGTCGCATGCTGGGTCTCGACTTCGCGCAGCTCTTCCTCGGCGCGAAGATTGACGGCGCCGAGCCGCTCGCGCTCGCGCCTAAGCTTTTCAAGCTCGGCCTCGATGGCCGCGATCTCAGGCAGCGGCGCCTCCGCCTCAAAGCCGGCGAGGGCGGCCAGCGTTTCTGGCTCAGCCTCCAAGATTTCCCGGATCTCGGCGGCAAGATCCAGGAGCCGGCGCTTCACCGCCTGATGGCGCTCCTCTGCCCGCGCACAGGCTTCGCGCGCTGCCGACAATGCTTCGAGTGCGGCGCGCGCGGCGCGATCAGCGAGGGTAAGCGCATTTTCGCCCTCCGCGAGCCGACCGGCGGCGTCGTGGCGCACGGCCTCGGCGCTGGCGATCTCATCCAGTAGCGCCCGACGCTTGCCCTCGAACAGCTGCGGCGCGTCCACCAGGCTGTCATGCTCGGTCTTCGCCGCAGCGAGACGTATCTCGATGGTGGCGATCTGGGTTGCGGCGCCGTCGCGGCGCGCCCGCCAATCCGCGGCTTCGGAATCGATCGCAACCAGCCGGCGTTGCGTCAGCTCAAGCTCGCGGCCGAGCGCTTGGGCCTCGGCACGCACCTGGGCGAGCCGTCCGCGGTCGTCCGTCACCGCAGTGTGGGCCTCGGTCAGCCGCAATTCGAGATCGGCAGTGGGGGGCAGAGCCTCTCGAGCCTCCGCGGCGGCGGCGCGAGCGGCCGCGGCTTCTCCAGTCGCTGCGGTGAGTCTTGCCTGTGCTTCGAGCAGTGCGGAGCGGCGCGACGTGATGCGGTTGAGCTCGCGTTCGGCGCCGGCGTGGCGGTCGCGGACGGCGTCAGCCTCGCGTTGCCTGTCGCGCCAGCGCGTGCGCGCCGCATTCTCGGCATCGCGGGCTGCCGCGACTTCCGCCTCGGCGGCCGCGACGGATTCGCGTCGGATGTAAAAATCGGCTCGCACAATGCGCAGCTCCGCCTCGATGTCGGCAAGCCGGTTGCGCCCGGCGAGACGCCGCGCGGCGCCGGTCGGCGCATGGGCGGCGACCGCATAGCCGTCCCAGCGCCACAAGTCGCCGTCTTGCGAAACCAGCCGCTGTCCGGGCTTGAGATCGCGGACGAGGCGGGCGCCATCGGTGCGGGCCACGACGCCGATCTGCCTCAACCGACGGATCATGGCGTCGGGCGCAGCAATCAGGAAGTCGGACAGGCGATGCACCCCTTCGGGCAATGGCGGATCAGTCGGATCGACCACGGCACCGCCCCAATGGATCGGCGCAGCCTGCTCGACGGGAGCGTCGAGATCATCGCCCAGAGCAGCGCCCAGCGCCGTCTCGTACCCTTTCTCCACGGTCAGCAGATCGATCACCGGAGGCCACAACTTTCTGTTGTCGACGTGGAGAACGCGCGCGAGGGTTTTGGCCTCTGTCTCCAGGCGATGAACATGGCGCTCCGCCTCGGCGAGTGGCTGGCGGGCCACATCAAGGGCCTGACGAGCCGCGGAGTGCGCCGCCTCGGCGCGCAACGCCTCCGACTCCGCGGCCGTCACTGCGAATTGCGCAGAAGCCACGGCCGCCGCCAGCGCCTCGATATCGACGGCACCGGCGGCGTCGGCCATCAGCTGGTTCAGCTCGGCCGTCACCTGACCCAGTTCTCTTTCGAGCCGGGCACTGCGCGTTTCATTGTCGCGGATTGCGGTATCGAGCTGTCCGCGCTTTGCCGTCAAGTCCGCAAGCAAAGCCGTCAGCTCGGCGAAGGTCTTTTCGCTCGCAGCGAGCGCCGTATCGGCCAAGCCGGCGCGTTGTTCGACGCTGGCGCGCCGCTCCGCGCTGGCGGCAGCCTCGCGCGCAAGGGTCTCCTGCTCCGCCGACAAGCGCGCCAGCGCCCCGTCGGCGTCAGCCGATTGCTTGCGCTCGCGGGAGATGTCAGCGTCAAGCTGGACCAGGCGGCGCTCAAGCTCGGCAAAGCGCTCCCTGGCGCGCGCCTCCTCTCGCTGCAGGGCATCGCGGGCATTGATCAGCCGCGCCACAACCGCGGCGGCGGCGGCTTCGCCCTCGCGCAGTCCCGGCAGGTTGGCGGCGGCGGCGGCCTGATTGGTGGCGGCCCTCGTCTGGGCGACGGTGCCCTCGGCAACCTTACCAACACCGATCTCGTGGGCACGAGCCGCGTCCTCGACCTCACGCTTTGCGGTGACGAGGCGCACATGGAACAGCGCCGCCTCCGCCTTGCGAACGCTTTGCGAGAGGACCCGATAGCGCACGGCCTGGCGCGCCTGACGTTTCAAGGCGTCGATCTGCCCGGACAACTGGCCGATCACGTCTTCAAGCCGGGCGAGATTTTGTTCGGCGGCGCGCAGCCGCAATTCCGCCTCGTGGCGCCGCGCGTGCAGCCCGGAAATTCCGGCGGCCTCTTCAAGCACGCGGCGGCGCTGTTCCGGTTTGGCCTGGATGATCTCCCCGATCCGGCCCTGATGCACGAGCGCCGGCGAGCGCGCCCCTGTGGACGCGTCGGCGAACAGCATCTGCACGTCCCGCGCTCGCACCTCGCGGCCGTTGACCCTGTAGATCGACCCCTCCTCGCGTTCGATCCGGCGCGACACTTCGAGCGTGTCCTCGCCGTTGAACTGGGCCGGCGCCGTGCGCGAGAGGTTGTCGATCGTTATCGCAACTTCGGCGGTATTTCGCGCCGGCCGATTGTTGTTGCCGGAGAAAATGACATCGTCCATCCCCGCAGCGCGCATTGCCTTGTGCGACGCCTCGCCCATCACCCAACGCAACGCCTCAACAAGGTTCGATTTGCCGCAGCCGTTTGGCCCGACGACGCCCGTCAGGCCCGGCTCGATCAGGAAATCGGCCGGCTCGACGAAAGACTTAAAGCCGATGAGACGCAGCCGCTTAAGTTTCATCAATGACCTTCCCGGCACATGCCGACGGGACGTCTGCTTGGCGTCGCAAAATCAGGCTCTGCCCCTATCAAGAGCGCCAGAATCAGCCGAATAAACGCGTTCGCGGGACAATGAATAGGACGACGGTGATCGGCAACCGGGTCGGAATGCTTTTCCAAAGCTTGTTGCCCCCACAAAAGCACTGT
Source organism: Xanthobacteraceae bacterium (assembly GCA_030037185.1). Next base: position 9,054 of record JASHRR010001113.1, read on the forward strand.
GGGTGTGCGCAATAATGTGTTGCGATTTCGTTAACAGCGCCAGTCGGGCACGCCAGCCTGGACGGAGCAACCCGTCAGGGTCGCACCATCCGGCACGGCGGCGCCAGTTGACACGGCTGGAACCCGCGAAGACGCGGTCCTGCCATCCGGGCTACAACGCCAGCTCAGCTCTTGAGCAACGGCGCAACGAGCTTGTCAAGCTCTTCAATCGACATGAAGCCCGAGTGCTTTTCGCCGTTGATGTAGAAGGTCGGCGTTGCATCGACCTTGAACTTCTGCGTCCCCCGGTCCCGCATCTGCTGGATCTTGGTCAGGAGATCCTTGTCGTTGATGCACGCGTCGAAGCTCTTTTCGGTGAATCCCGCCTGCGCGGCGATGGTGCGCAGCGGCGGAAGCGGTTCCCTGATCGCCCATTTCTGCTGCTGGGCAAAGAGCGTCTCGATCAGCGGATAGTATTTTTGCGGCCCGGCGCACCGGGCCAACATGAATGCTGCTGCGGCGAGTCCGTCGAGCGGGTATTCGCGCATGATGTACTTGACCTTGCCGGTATCGATGTATTTTTCCTTCAACTTGGGGAAGGTGCGGACCGCGAAATCCGCGCAATGCGGACAGGTCATCGAAGCATATTCGATGATGGTGACGGGCGCGGTAGGCGAGCCCATCGGGATGTCGTCAAGCGGTCCCTTGGCTTCCAACTCGAGCACCGAGAAGGTTTGTGCCTCCGCGCGCCCGCCATGTCCGTCCAATGCCTCGAAGGCGCCAAAGCTGCCGAGCGCGCCGACCGCCAGCGCGGCCGATGCACTCACGAAAATTTGCCGGCGGGTGATCATCGCCATAATCTCCGTTGTTCAAACTCGAACATAGTGGAATTTTTCAGAACCGGTAGCCCTTTCGCGGAGACAACGCAATCTCCCGACCGGATGCGGCTGCAACCGGCTATTCACGTTCGTTTGATGGCTGCGCCAAGGCGGCCCAGAGCGGTGCGCAATCTGTCGTCGGCGATGCCGGCCATTTGCGCCGCAATGGCGGCGGCGGCCCCCTCATCGATCTTCGGCCGCGGCGGACGGCGGCGGTGTATCAGCGGCGCTTGCCGCAGTGCGACCTTATCGACCGCCTGCCAGCCGAGATAGCGGTTGACGCGTTCAAGGATCACTCCGCGCAGATGGGCAATCTCCAGGGCCGCCGGCCCGTCCACGCGCAGTATCAGGGTGGCGGGCGGAGCTTCGTGCGGGTCGCGGGTGCGGACCCATTGCATGCGAATCGGTTCAGCCAGGGTGGCGATCTGCGGCCCTACGATGTCGTCCCAATGGGTCACGATCTCGCAGGAGGTGAAGCCTTGGCGCGCAAATACGTCGGCAACGCATACTGATACCAATTCCGCCAGCGGCTTTGGATAGGAACGCTTGTTCATCGCCGTGAGGTCTGCCACATCGGTGGGCCATGACGTTAGCAGGCAGAGTGGCACCGAAGAAGCCGGGAGCACGCCGCAAGGCGCGCAACCCCCGCAATTCTTCTTCGCCTCCCCCTCCACAAGGGGCAAATCCGCGCCGCCATGCTGCTCCCTGTCCCGGCCTGTCCGGAGAGGGTCGGGGTGAGGGGGCTCTGCGGACCCAGACCCGAAACGCCGACTCGGGGGCCCTCACCCGGAATTGGCGCGCCGAGCGGACAAATTCCGACCCCTCCCCCCAAGCGGACTTTCGCCAAAACGCCAAGCACGGTTTTCCCGATCCGGCGGCCCTTCTCTCCTGGTTCGATCGTCATCGCCGCGTCCTGCCGTGGCGGGCGGCGCCAGGCGAGGCCGCCGATCCCTACCGGGTGTGGGTGTCGGAGGTCATGCTTCAGCAGACCACCGTCAAGGCAGTCACCCCTTACTATCTGCGATTCGTCGCAGCATTTCCGTCGGTAGCGGCATTGGCGCAAGCCGATATCGAGGACGTTCTCAAGCTGTGGGCCGGGCTCGGCTACTACGCGCGCGCCCGCCATCTCCATGCTTGCGCCAAGGTCATCGATCGCGGCGCGTTCCCGGACCGCGAGGAGGAGTTGCGGCGTTTGCCGGGCATCGGTCCTTATACGGCGGCCGCCATAGCGGCTATCGCGTTCGAGCGCAAAGCAAGCCCGGTCGACGGCAACGTGGAGCGGGTGATAGCTCGCCTGTTTGCAGTCGAAGAGCAATTGCCGAACGCCAAGCCAGCGATCCGCAAGCTCGCCGCCGATCTCTATCCGGCCCGCCGGGTGGGCGATTTCGCCCAGGCGATGATGGATCTCGGCGCCACCGTTTGCACCCCGAAGGCGCCGATCTGCGGCGAGTGCCCGATCGCCGGTTCCTGCGCGGCGCGGGCGCGCGGCGACGCGCAATCCTATCCCCGCAAGACGAAGAAACCCGAGAGCCGGCTGCGCCGCGGCGCCGCATTCGTGGCGATTCGCGCCGATGGCCATCTCCTGGTGCGCCGCCGCGCCGCCAAAGGTCTGCTGGGCGGAATGACTGAAGTGCCAACCACGGAATGGAGGGCCGATTTTGTTGCCGCGCATGCCCTCGCGAACGCGCCACGGTTCCCTCCCCCGCGGCATCGCAGGCATGAAGCCGTCATGCACGCTTCACCGCAGGTTCGCTGGCATCGCGTTCCCGGCGTCGTTAATCACGTGTTCACGCATTTTTCGCTGGAGCTTGTCGTCCTCCGCGCGCGTGTGCCGAAATCCGCCGTTGCGCCAGAGGGCATGCACTGGATCGACCATGACAGCGTCGCCGGCGCCGCGCTGCCCAGCGTGATGCGCAAGGTGGTGGCTCACGCGCTGGGGCGTCCCGACCGCCCTCCTCCGTCCGCCCTATAGCAACCTCAGACGCGCCGCCTGCGCGCACTCATCCATCACCTTGAAATAGCGCTGCACCGCCTCGCCGCCGAGTTCGAAAGGATGCGGCTCGCCGGCCTTGCGCGCCGCCAGGAGCTTGATCTTAGTGACAGCGTTATCGAATTCCGAGTGATTCGACATCAGCACGGTCGCGTTGCGGCTGCCGGCGCGCTCCGCCATCTTGCGCTGCGAGGCGATGTAGGTGTCGAAATGCGACACATCGTTGACAAAGTTGAATGCGGTCCCGCCGGAATAGGCAACCATCAGCGGTCTGCCGCTGTCTTTCACCTCAAACAGCATCGATACGGTTCCGGGCGTATGGCCAGGCGTCAACACAAGCCTGACGGATGCGTCGCCGAGGGCTATCGTTTGATCGTCGGTCGCCGAGATATCGCGCTTGGGCTTGCCGTCCGGAAATTGGTTGACGGACTGCTCAATCGCATCCCAATCCGGACCACCCATCACGATGCGAGCACCGAAACGCTCCTGCATCAGCTTGGCGCCGCCGACGTGATCGCGATGGGCATGGCTGATAATCACGTACTTCACTGCGGCAGGATCGAACCCCAGCTTCGTCAGGCCGCCCACGATCGCCTCCTCGGAGGCATAATCGTAAAGCGTATCGATCAGGATGATCCCGTCGCGGCTGGTCAACGCCCAGGATGAATGGAATTTCGTGCCGACAAAATAGAGATTGTCGAACACCTTCGCGGGCTCTGTGAACCAGGTGGACCGGTCCGGCGGCGGCGGCGGACGCACGTCCGCGCCCGGAGCCGTCTGCGGCGCGATGCAGATGCGGGCGAGCGTGCCGGTGAAATCGAATCCTGCCGCCGCTTTGGCGTTTGCGAGATGCGCCTCGATCGTGTTCGCTGCCTGTTGGGCGAACGCACCGGCGATACCGAGCCCCGCTGCCAGCGCCAGCGCCGCACCGATGAGACGTTTCATCGTGTCCTCCCTTGGGTTGCCATGCAACCGCGACCGATCTCGCAAATGAAAACCTCTAGCGAACTTGTGGTCAAGCGGCGCCCTTGACCGCAGACGACCAACCATGATGACTGCGGGTCAAGGATTTTTTTCGACTGCTGACGAGGACAAATGGTTGTGAGAGCGGGGCGTGAATTTCTGGCCATCCCGGGACCCACGACCGTGCCGGACGAGGTGCTGCGCGCGATGCACCGGCCGGCGGTGGATATCTATGGGGGTCCGCTTCTGGCGCTTACCGACAGCCTTTTGGCCGACTTGAGCCGGCTGTTTCGCACAAACGGGCGCTGCTACATCTACATCGCCAACGGCCATGGCGCCTGGGAGGCGGCACTTACCAATGTGCTGTCGAGGGGTGACAAGGTTCTGGTCCTCGAGAGCGGCCGGTTTGCGGTGGGGTGGGGCAATGCGGCGGCCTTTCTCGGCGCCGAGGTGGAGATCCTTAAAGGAGACGGGCGTCGCGCCGTCCGCCCTGCCGAAGTCGAGGCCCGGCTGAGGCAGGATCAGGCGCGGACCATCAAGGCGATCCTGGTGGCCCACATCGATACCTCCTCGGGGGTGGTGAATGACATCGAGGCCATCGGCAAGGCGATCAGAGCTGCTGGCCACGATGCATTGTTCATGGTTGACGCCGTCGCGTCGCTCGGATGCGTGCCCTTCGAGATGGACGCATGGGGCGTGGACGTCGCCATGTCGGGATCACAAAAGGGCTTGATGTCGCCGCCCGGCCTCGGCTTTGTGGCCGTCAATGATCGCGCCCGCCTGTCCCACAAACGCGCGGGTTTGCGGACGCCCTATTGGGACTGGACCGCGCGGGACGGACACGTGCACTACCAGAAATATGCAGGCACTCCGCCCGAGCATCTGCTTTTCGCGTTGCGCGCTGCGCTCGATATGATTGCTGCAGAGGGGCTCAGCCAAACATTCCAACGCCACCGCCTGCTGGCCGAGGCCGTGCGTCGGGCCGTGGCCGAATGGGTCAAAGGAAAGGCCTTCGATTTCAACATCACCACACCGAGCGAGCGATCCGATACCGTGACGACGATCCTGATGGCCGATGGACGCGATCCTGGTTCGCTGCGCGATTACTGCAATGCGAAATGCGGCGTCGTCCTCGGGGCAGGGATCGGAGAAATGGCGGGCAGGGCCTTCCGAATCGCCCATATGGGGCACGTAAATGCACCTATGGTTCTCGGAACGCTAGGCGTGGTTGAAATGGGCCTCAATGCGCTCGCCATCCCGCATGGCAGCGGGGGCGTGCAGGCGGCCATCGGCTGGTTGGGGAAAAGCGTTAAAGCTTAAGAGCAATTTTTCGAATAGCGCAGCCCTGAAAGGATTGTGCGCCGCAACAGCAAGCACTTGTGTTCGCCCGCAAAACGAGCGGGGAGGCATCTTCACTATTTGCTAATTTTGCCTACATTTCATAAACATAATTTTATGTTCCGGACTCTGGCCTTCTATCTGCAAAAGCTGTATTGGACCGACCAAAATCGGCGCGGGCCGGGGGCAGCTTGAACCTTCTTAATGTTAATGCGTCTCTTGACAAAGAACCGCGTCGTCATGCGGTTGACGCTGATCTCGGCTGTCCACAGCTAACACCTTGGGTCGCATCGATCTGGTATAATAGGCAAATGCGATCGACATAATAAGCAATTGTGATCGCACAACTGTAGCTCGGAACGGCAATCAATGATGTGCCGGGGAAGGAAGCGTTAGAGGATCGTAGCAGGCCCCAGCAGGCAACGACCTTTGCGTGAGGAGCGTATGGAACCAACCAACATTGCTGCGCCCGACTATTTCCACAAGGTGGTCGACTGCCAGTGGGCCTGTCCGGCGCACACGCCAGTTCCGGAATATATCCGCCTGATCGCGGCGGGCCGCTACTCCGACGCCTACATGATCAACTGGAAATCGAATGTGTTTCCCGGCGTGCTCGGCCGTACCTGCGACAGGCCCTGCGAGCCGGCGTGCCGGCGCGGCCGGGTCGAGAAGGAGCCGGTAGCAATCTGCCGCCTCAAGCGCGTCGCCGCCGATTTCAAGGACGACATCAAGGCCCGCCTGCCACGCCCTGCTGCACACCAGAACGGCAGGCGCATCGCGCTTGTCGGGGCAGGCCCCGCCTCGCTGACGGTTGTCCGCGACCTCGCACCACTCGGCTACACCTGCGTCGTGTTCGATGGCGACCCGCAGGCGGGCGGCATGATCCGCACGCAAATTCCCCGGTTCCGCTTGCCTGAATCCGTTATCGATGAAGAATGCGACTATATTCTCAATCTCGGCGTCGAGTTCCGCGCCGGGCACCGGATCGATAGCTTGAAGGACCTGCTCAACGAGGATTTCGACGCCATCTTTGTCGGCTCCGGCGCCCCGCGCGGGCGTGACCTCGATATTCCCGGCCGCAGAGAAGCCGCCAACAACATCCACATCGGAATCGATTGGCTGTCCAGCGTGTCGTTCGGACACATCAACAAGATCGGCAGGCGCGTTGTCGTGCTGGGCGGCGGCAACACCGCCATGGACTGCTGCCGCTCCTCCCGCCGCCTCGGCGGCGAGGAGGTCACCGTCGTGGTGCGCTCCGGCTTCGAGGAGATGAAGGCCTCGCCATGGGAGAAGGAGGACGCGATGCACGAAGGCATCCCGATCCTCAATTTCCTCGTACCCAAAGCCTTCACGCACGAGGGTGGCCGCCTTAGCGGCGTCACCTTTGAAAAGGTGAAAGCCGAATACGATGCCAGAGGTCGCCGCAGCCTCATCCCGGCGGGGGAGCCGGACCTGCACATTCCTTGCGAGGATGTGCTGATCGCCGTCGGGCAGGAGAATTCGTTTCCCTGGATCGAGCGCGACATCGGCATCGAGTTTGACAAATGGGACATGCCCAAGGTCGATCCCAAGACCATGCGCTCGACCCACCCGAAGGTGTTCTTCGGCGGCGACGCCGCATTCGGGCCGAAGAACATCATCTGGGCGGTCGCCCACGGCCATGAGGCCGCACTGTCGATCGAGATGATGCTGCGCGGCGAGGACATTGACGTCCGTCCGCTGCCGGCCGTCGACGTGATGAGCCAAAAGATGGGCATCCACGAGTGGAGCTACGACAACGAGATCTCGCCGGATAAGCGCCTGCGCGTGCCGCTGCGCGACAAGATCATCGCGCTCAAGGACATCAAGGCGGAGGTTGAGCTCGGCTACGACGCACAGCTTGCCCTTAAGGAGGCCGAACGATGCCTCAACTGCGATGTGCAAACCGTATTCACCGCCTCGCTGTGCATCGAATGCGATGCTTGCGTCGACATCTGCCCGATGGACTGCATCAGCTTCCTCCCCGACGCGCCTGAAGCTGAGCTGCGCACCCGCTTGAAGGCGCCGGCCGGAAACCCCGCCCAAGACATCTATGCTGCGGACGGCCTCAAGACCGGCCGCATCATGGCCAAGGACGAGGACGTCTGCCTGCATTGCGGACTGTGCGCAGAGCGTTGTCCTACGGGCGCGTGGGACATGAGGAAATATCTGATCGAAATGACACATGCAGGTTCGAAATGCCATCACGAAGCCCGCTCTGCAGCGTAAACGATTTCGTTGTTCGCTTCGCCAACGTCAACGGGTCTGGCTCGGCAAGCGCCAACGAGCTTTTCGCCCGCGCGGTGTTGCGAATGGGCGTGCCGGTGTCGTCGCGCAACATTTTCCCCTCCAACATCCAGGGCCTGCCGACCTGGTACGAGGTGCGTATTTGTGAGGACGGCTATCTCGGCGCCCGCGGCGGCTACGACCTCATGGTGGCGATGAACCCGCAGACCTGGGACAAGGACGTGGCCGGCATCGAGCCGGGCGGCTATTTGTTCTACGATTCGACCAAGCCGTTGCCGGCATCGAAATTCCGCGACGACATCGTGGTGCTGGGCGTGCCGCTCACCGCCATCTGCAATCGTGAATACACGGATCCGCGCCAGCGCCAACTGTTCAAGAACATCATCTATCTGGGCGCGCTTTCGGCGCTGTTGGACATCGACCCCGCTGTCATCGAGGCGCTGTTCTCGGAGCAGTTCAGGGGCAAGGAGAAGCTGATCGGGGCGAACAAGCGCGCTCTGGCGCTCGGCCGCGAATGGGTGCTCGCCAATTTCGCACCGCGCCTCGGCATGACGCGCGCATGCGGTTTGCAGATCGTGCGCACCGACAAGGTCGGTGACCGGATCTACCTGGAGGGCAATCAGGCGGCTGCGCTCGGCGCGGTCTATGGCGGCGCCACCGTCTGTGCCTGGTATCCGCTCACGCCGTCGTCGTCGCTCGCCGACGCCTTCACCAAATATTGCGCCAAGCTGCGCCATGACAAGGATACCGCCAAGGCCAAATACGCCATCATCCAGGGCGAGGACGAGATTGCCTCAATCGGGATCGTGGTCGGCGCCGGTTGGAACGGTGCCCGCGCCTTCACGGCGACCTCCGGCCCCGGCATCTCGTTGATGCAGGAATTCTGCGGGCTCGCCTATTTCGCCGAAATCCCAGCCGTGATCTTCGACGTGCAGCGCGCCGGTCCGTCGACCGGCATGCCGACTCGCACGCAGCAGTCCGACGTGCTCAACACTGCCTATGCGTCACACGGCGACACCAAACACGTTGTGTTGTTCCCGCAGGATCCCGGTGAGACGTTCGAGTTCTCGGCCCTTTCTTTCGATCTCGCGGAGCGCCTGCAGACGCCGATCTTCGTGCTCATGGACCTCGAGATCGGCATGAACCAGCATCTCACAGCGCCGCTCAGGTGGGACGATCATCGCAAATACGACCGCGGCAAGATCATGACTGCCGCCGATCTCGACGCCGGCAAGGATTTCGGCCGCTATCTCGATGTCGATGGCGACGGCATTGCGTTCCGCACCCTTCCTGGCGCCCACCCCACCAAGGGCTCCTACTTCACCCGCGGCACATCGCGCGACCGCTACGCCCGCTACACCGAGGATGGCGACGCCTACGCCGACAACATGCAGCGGCTGTTACGCAAGTTCGAAACCGCCAAAAACCTCGTTCCGCGCCCGGTCCGCCGCCACGCCGACAAGCCGACCAAATGCGGCGTCATCTATTACGGCTCAACCGCGCCTGCCATGGACGAGGCGATTGTGATGCTGCAGGAACGGGGCAACCGCCTCGACATGCTGCGCATCCGCGCCTTTCCGTTCCATCACGACGTGCCGGATTTCATCGCCGAGCATGATTTCGTCTTCCTGGTCGAGCAGAACCGCGACGCCCAGCTGCGCTCGCTGATCGTGAACGAGTGCGGCGTCGATCCGGTTCGGATCATGCCCATCCTGCACTACGACGGCACCCCGATCACGGCGCGATTCATCGCCCGGGCGATCGGAGAGAATCTGGATGCGCTGAAGGTAGCGCCGCTACGGGCGGTAAGTTGAGACGCCCGTAGGCAAAGACATCTTCCAAAAATCATCGGCGCCTGTGCAAGCCCCTAGGGCTCCGGCGACTTGCGTGAGCCCCGGTTCGGGCTGCGCGTGCAGGCTGCAAATGCCAAAGTGACACGGAGCACGGCTGAGAGCGCCCAGATGCCCAGCGCCAAAATCGCGCCGGGCTCTCTCCCCCGGTCACTCCAGCTCCCTACGGGATAGCCCCCACCGGGTCCATCATGCGCTGGATGATGGATGGCTGGCTCACCGAGGTGACCTGAAGAGCCGCCGCAAAGCGGTCGTCGAACGAGCTCGCCACCTCCGCAAACTCGTCGAAAATCCTCACCGAGCCAACCTTTGCGGTCCGACTGCGGAAGCTCCAGCCGAGCTCGTTCATCTCGCTCGCGGATGGGAGCCGACTCTCGTCCGTCGGCTTGGTGTTGACGAGGGGCTCATTTTGCCGGCGTTCGGCAAGATTCCTGTTTGTCTGAGCCTCTGCATGAGCCTCTGCGCTCCTGCGCAGCAGCGTCTCGATGTGCCGCGAATGGTTTTCGCGCATCGCCGGGAACCAGCATCTGGTGCCCCTATGATCGGGCGCATGTGTGGTCCAGGCGGCCCAGGAACCGGGATATTCCTGCCGAACGGCCTCGGGCGACGAAAAGCACTGCGAAGAAGCGCTCACGTTTCCCAGGGAAGCCGCCAGATATGCGACGGCGGGACACGGCATGAGGAGAAGAAATACGGTACTGCGCGACAACGCCATGCAAGCACCCCCGTTTTGGTCATAATGTCTCAACCGTAACAGCCGCTGCGCGGGTCAGCGGCGATTATTTGTCGAATGTTCCCCGACGAAACGGCATCGTCAGGGCTGCTACACGTCGCCAATTGGGCTTCTTGGCATTTGCCGAAGAGACAGCGCTTGGAGTTTTCCTTAAAAATCAGTTCAACTTTGCCTCTTCGACGACAACTTTGAGACTTTTTGCGGTGAGCAACCGAGGTTAGCTGGCGATTGCCGCACGTAAAGACCGAATCAGCGAGGAGATTCGCCTGCGGACCATATGCAGCGCCTGATGGCCTCGGCTCAGTCGCCGATCTGGTCTCCAGATGAATGAATGGCGTAGCGGCGATTGTCGTGTTGCGCCGCCGTGATCTCCGGTGCTGGAAAGAGCAGACCGCGCCTCCAGCCGATAAGGCTGAAGGACGGGGCTAGCGCCAGTCACGGTCGAATCGGGACGAAATCCACCGCGAGCTGCTGGGCCAACTCAAGCTGTGCCCGG
>JASHRR010000130.1 GCA_030037185.1 Xanthobacteraceae bacterium
TTTGCCAGCGGGAGCGTCACCACCGCGGTGCCGATTTTGATGCTTTTGGTCAGAGCGGCGAGGTAGCCCGCATAGACGAACACGTCCGGCATAATGCCGTATTCGTTGCTGAAGTGGTGCTCCGCCAGCCAGGCGTAATCGTAACCCAACTCCTCCGCGCGCAGGATTTCGCGGGTCACCCGCGCGTGAACATCGCGGTGCGGATAGGGCTCGGTATCCGTGTTGGGATGGGACGTGAACAGGATGCCGAATCTCATTCCGCGTTCCTTCTCATGCTGTGATCGGTATCATCCCATCGTTTCGGGGGATGAGCCAAGGGGGAAATCCGGCGTCACGCGCGGGGGATTCGCGGCCTCCGATGGCCAAGGCGGAGGTGTGGTCGCAGGGGAATTGAGGTGCAACGCGCGGAGAGGCAAAGAACCGCCGTAACTCAGCCGACCATGCCGAGCGGCGGAAATGCGTCGCCTGAGCGCTTGAGCGCCATCCGGGCGATCCGGCAATCCTCTTGCATGCGGTGGATGAGATCATCGACGGTGTCGAACGTGAATTCCGGCCGGATCCAGGCGATCACCGCCACGTCGAGCGTGCGGCCATAGAGATCGCCGGCGAAATCGATCAGAAAGACCTCAAGCAGCACCACCCCGGTGTCAAACATCGGCCGCCGGCCGAAATTCGCCACGCCGTCAAAGCGCCTGCCGTCGACCTCGGTGCGCACCGCATAGACGCCGTGACGGAGGCCGCAGCCGGGATCGAGCCGCAGGTTCGCGGTCGGGAAGCCGAGCTCGCGTCCGCGACGGTCGCCATGGATCACCTTGCCGGTGACGAACCAGGGATAACCCAACAGCTCCGCGGCCTCGTCGGCGCGCCCGGCCGCGAGTGCGTCGCGCACGGCGCCGGACGAAATGCGCCGGCCGTCGTCGAGCTTGGCCGGCACAATGTCGACCTGGAAGCCACGCAACTCGCCCTCTTCCTTGAGATAGGCCGCCGTGCCTGACCGCGCCCTGCCGAAACGGAAATCGAAACCGACGGCGGCGCCGGCGATGGCGAGCCGGTCGATCAGCACCTGTTTGATAAATTGAGAGGGCTCCAGAGCCGCAAGTGCGGCATCAAACTTCATCACGATCGCGCCGTCGAGGTCTGTCGCGGCCAGCAACCGCAGCTTGGCGGCTTCGTCGGTCAGGCGAAACAGCGGTTCGTCCGGATTGAAGTAGGCACGCGGATGGGGCTCGAAGGTCAGCGCTGCCGCCGGGCACAGAAGCGAGCGTGCGCGGGTCACTGCCGTTGCAATCACGGCGCGATGTCCACGGTGCACGCCCTCGAAATTGCCGATGGCGAGGAAGGCGCCGCGCAGCTCCCCGGCATGGGGCAGCGCATCGAGCGCATCATGAATTGCGATGAAGCGTCGCGGCGCAGGATCGGCTGACGTCAATGACAATGGCCCGGTTGCTTTTTTAAGAAACGCCCGGACCGTGCCCATCGTGGTGCGCGGAAGTCAAGTACCCCGGACGGCGGGCCGGATGCCCACGGTCGCGGCTCATCACCACGCGAGGCGCCCCGTCACCGATCGCGGGGTTACACCGGCCGCGGCGAACATCGCGCCAAGCGCCGCATCGCGTGCCCCGGGGCTTTCACCGTGCCCAAGCTCCTTGGCATGAATCCCGCCGGATACGAACAGCCCGTCTATCCCCAGGGCCTGCGCCCCCGTCATGTCGGTTCGCAACGAATCTCCGATCGCCAGCGTGCGGTCGGGGGGGGCGGCGCTGCCGCGTGCGCCGGCAGCTTTCGCGAGCGCGGCATCATAAATCGGCCGGTGCGGTTTTCCCGTGTAGAGCACCTCGCCCCCCATGGCGCCGTAGAGGTCGGCAATTGCTCCGGCGCAATAGACGCGCTCGTCACCGCGCTCGACCACAACATCCGGATTCGCGCACACCATGAAAAGGCCGCGACCGCGCATCCTCGCCATCAGGTCGCGGTAATCATCGGGCGTTTCCGTCGCGTCGTCAAACAGACCCGAGCACACCGCATAGTCGGCCGCCTCGACGGGCGTGAGGCGGACACCAAGCCCTTCGAAAATCGAGATGTCGCGCTGCGGCCCGATATGGAATACGGCGCCGCCGTCGCGGCCGGCGACGAGTTCGCGGGTGAGATCGCCTGACGTCATCACGTCGTCATAGGCATCGGAGGGAACGCCGAGCCGACCGAGCTGGCGGATCACCCACGGCGATGGCCGCGGTGCGTTGGTGATAAGCACCACGGTTCCGCCGTCGGCGCGATATCGGCTCAGCGCGTCGCAGGCGTCTACATGAGCCGCGATCCCGTCATGAACCACGCCCCATACATCGCACAGGACAACGTCGTAGCGCGACGCGACTGTGGAAAAGCGATCGATGAGATGGAAGGACATGCCAGATGACAGATATGACATAAGACCAGCTGGCGCATAGATGCCGTGGGCGTCTGTCGGAAGTCAATCGGAACCTCTGTCGACGAGCCGGCGCATCTGCCCTCCGTCATCCAGTTGACGCCTCGATATCGACGCGCCATGGTGGCGTCGAGGTTGGGTGAATTTGCACCCGCAAATGACGGAAAGGGCCGTCGGGGACGCCCTCACAGGCGCTAGGTTAAGGTTCGAGGTTGCCGCAGACTCCTCCCCCTCCCCTTGTGGGAGGGTCGGGGGTGGGGTCGGGAGATGACAGCACTTCAGTGCCCCCACGGCACGACCCCACTCGGCCTTTCCCTACAAACGGGGAGGGGATCCATACGGCTTCCGTTCGTTGACCGAGCCCCTGTGGGGTGCCTGGCCGGTACGAGCGATCGGTTTCGCATGATGGATAGATCCTTTCCTGCGCAGCGGCCGCTATCCGGGGTCGGCACGGCTCTCCTCGACTCTATCGGGGAGCGGCCATGGGCGGGTTTCTGGCTCCTGGCGGCGGCCCATGCCGCCATTTGGACGATCCTGCCGTTCGCCCTCTATGCCAACCTGCCGCTCGACATCATCGAAGCGCTCACCTACGGACGCGAGTGGCAACTGGGCTACGACAAATTGCCGCCCTTGCCGTGGTGGCTCGTTGAGATCGCCCACCGCGCGGTTGCTTCCGATATCGCCTATTACGCTCTCGGACAGGTGAGCGTTCTGGCGGCGTTTGCGGCCGTACGGGCTTTCATGCTTCGCATCGCAGCCCCGGCCGCGGCAGCAGCCTCCATTCTCATCATCGACGGATTGCATTACTTCAACTTCACTTCGCCGAAATTCAATCACGACGTGGTTCAGCTGCCGTTCTGGGCGCTGGCCGGATTGTCGTTTCAT
>JASHRR010000131.1 GCA_030037185.1 Xanthobacteraceae bacterium
CTTCCCTTTCCAGACGACCTATTACCTCAATGGGCACAGCTTCATCGAGCAGGAGCTCAATCGTGCAAACATCGCCTTTCGCAAGAACGACAACGCCTTTTTAGGTGTCGAGAACGTTGAGGCCCTGCAGGCGGCCGCAGACAAGCTGAGCCCTGCCATCATCCGCGAGAGGCTCGACTACTGGACCTTCATCCTAGGGCCGAAGTTCTCCGACAAGGAGCGCAAGACGATCAATCTCTCGCGCTTCTATTCGATCTCGCAGATCGAATACTGCCGCAACTTCATTTTCAAGAGGCACTTCCCCATCCACAAGATCTTCGAGCGCAGCTGTGAGCTGGGGCTATGGCGGCTCACAGCCAACAAGATCTCCGAAATCTTCGGGCAGCGGTTACACCGCAGGATCTCCGGCAAGCTCGCCACCGTCATCGACCAGATCGAGCATGGCCATCACGTCTATCGCGCCTACTTCAAGCACGCCTTCCTGAAGCAATACGAGAAGTTCTCCACATTCCTGCGTAACGAGCTCTGCTCAAACAATCTCAAGGACTTCGCTCTCAACAAGAGTTTGGATAACCTTCAGGCGGTCCGCGAGAAGTTCCAGACCATCACCGACCGCTTCGCCGGCTTCCAGGCGCAATGGCTCAACGTCCACGTCGACTTTCCGCTGCTGCAGCGCATTGCCCTGCCGATTACGGTCGGTTTCGTGCGCTATCCCGGTATCAAGATCCACGAGACCCGCCTCATCAGGCTGATGGAGGTCCTCTTGCACGGCGGCACGCACGTCGGCGGCTGGACGGCTAAGGAGATCCACGAGGCCGCGCTCACCACCTTCGGGCTCTCAGAGAAGCGCTATCGCCTGAACCAGCTGCGCTACGATCTGCGCAAGCTCAAGGGACACGGCCTGCTGGAGCGGGACGGACCACGCTATGCCTACCGCCTCACGACAAAAGGCGTCGACGTCGCTCTCTTGTTCCTCTTCTTTCACAAGCGCCTGTGCGGTCCCCTCGCCAACAGCCGCTTCCACCACCAACCCGACGCTCAACGCCGACCCGATAGTCGCCTCGAGGCGGCCTATCATCGTGCCGATGCAGCGATCCAGAAAGTCGTCGATTTGCTTGCCGCCGCTTGACGCTCGGCTGCCATTGTTGGACTCGTTTAGTCAAAGAGCCGCTGGGCAAGAATCTAACTTACTGTATTTGCGTGATAAATCGAGGCCAGCCTTTCGCGTTTTGTATTGGTATTTTGGATCGCAATCAAGCCGCCTGCGGCAAGGCCCTCCACACGCTCATCCTCGATACCCCCAAGGCCGCAACAATCTCCGCAGGCCCTCTGCCATCGCGGTGCATCTTGCGCGCTGCACGGACGGCTTTCGGCCGCGATATACTCCCCCCTTCTCGCAGCTTCGATCCCGACCTTCTGCCAGCGCACCTTTGGGTGCCAAAGTCACGTTAACCGGGGACAATCGGCGACATTCGCTCTCTTACCCGGTAGTGGGAGACGATAGGTCCAAAGGGTGTGATAGGGACAACTGTTTCGCTGCTGCTCTAGTGGCAGCGCCGGGTGTCTTGGTTCGCCGGCGCTGGCCCCAATGGGCCCGTGCCAAGACGGTGCACGTCATGCAAAACTCACAAGCTTTGTTCGCAACTTGAATCTGTAGCCGTGTCGTTAGCTTGCTCTACCCTTCTCCTGATTGCGCTCAGGTTTCTCGGGCTCCAATGCGTTCGCCGCCGGGCAGGTCAACTGCCACATTAGACCCGAGGGAGCATAATAAATCGCCACCTCGCCCCCGAGGGCGTATTCCGGAATCGTGTTGATGGCCGTGCTGCCGAACCCGCGTCCATCCTAAAGCGCTCCCCGCCCGCATCCGCCCGCTCCCCACGCGATGTTGACATGCCCCGCATCGTTCGAGAGAGCCCCGTACTTGCCCGCATTAGTGGCCAGCTCGTGGAACGCCATGCTGATTGCCTGGGCCGCCGCCACAGTGATCGTGAAATCCGGTCCGCGCACGATAATGCGGCTGTCCAGCATAGGGCCGAAATGGGCGAGCTGAGCGCGCACAAATTCTGCGAGCGAGAGATTTCTCCATTTGCTCTTGACCAGCAGGTCGTGGCTGGCCTTCAGGCTCCGAATACACTCGTCGAACCTAGCAATAAACTCTTGGACCGAGCTTGCTTCGGTTTGGTGCGCTATGGCCTGAACGACGCTCAAGATGTTCTTGGCGCGATGATCTACCTCGCGCGTCAGCAACGCCTCGACAGAAAGCGAGCCGTCATCGCTTCCAGGTGCTTTGGCGCTCGCGGACGGCTCAGCCTCCTCGATCTTGGCGGACAGAATGTTCCAGTTCTCATAGCCGAACGCCTTCGCGATCAGCTCCAGAGTTTCGGTATGTGTGGTTTCGATTGCCTTTGCTTTCAAGGCATCGCGCAGAGCGCGCGCCATAGCTTTCGCGTCGCGGAAATCGCGCATGAGAGCACCTCTTCATCGGCGAACGGAAAAGATCGGGGCCTGCATTGCCGACCCGTTCGCCAATGGCGAGGGCTCGGAAGAGATTGATACGTTAGCCATCCCAAAAAGGGCGCAGGCGTCGGGTGTATCGACCCGACAGTAGAGTTGCCCGCGACCGCGCCGACTGTCAACCTGGAAAGATGCGCCATCGGCATGGTATGTCGTCAACTGGAAACTTGCTGCGCAGCGATTAGCACCCCGACCCAAATGACATCGGCGAGGTCAGCGAGTACCGTGTCGTTGCCACACTCGGGGAGGCGAATATGCTCCTAAATCTCGGCCACATCGGGCAGATCGGCCTAGCTGTCAGCGATGTTGACCGCGCCGAAAAGTTCTACGAGACAGTGATCGGGCTCCGAAAGCTTTACCGCTTCGGTGACCTAACTTTCTTCGATTGCGCCGGGGTGCGGCTGCTGCTCGAAAAGACGCGCGACGGATCGCAACCTCGGCAAGGCGGCGTCATCTACTTCCGCTGCGCTGACATCTCGCTCACCGTGGCGGAGCTGAGACGTCGTGGGGTCGTGCTAACCCATCTGCCGCATCTGATCGCGAGGATGGACGACCACGATCTGTGGATGGCGTTCTTCGACGATCCTGACGGCAACACCCTTGCCGTGATGCAAGAAGCCCCAAAGGGCTATGCGCTGCCCGCGGACTGACCGTGTAGGGCCGTTGAGGCTGGGCAGGCTTGAAGCATGGTGTGTCGTCAAGTGGAGCCCGCGGCATCCACAGGCGCGCGGAGGTCAGTCGTACGTGGGGCGTGGCGTCAAGGACGATATGAGTGGACGCGATATT
>JASHRR010001114.1 GCA_030037185.1 Xanthobacteraceae bacterium
CTCGTAAGTTGGCGGCGGCATGTCGATATGGCACATCACCGGCAGGCCAGCCTCGCTGGCGGCCTGCAGCGCGATATCGAGCGGCGCAGTGCCCGACCGGCCGCTGGCGCCGCGGCCAACGCGCACCTTGATCCCGACGATCAGATCGCGGTTGGCGTCGGCGACCGCGACCGCCTCGGACGGCGCCATCAGGCGCAGCTCTTCGCTTTCGCCGACCGTCACGGTTTTCGAGTACGCGAAAATGCCCGCGAACGAGACGTGCAGATAAGCCAGGATACGCACCGCGCTCGGTTCGATGACGTGCTTGCGAAAGCCTGCAAAGTTGCCGGGCCCGGCACTGCCGGTGTCGACGCACGTGGTCACGCCACTGGTGCGGCAGAATTGCTCGGCATCGATGCCGAGCGACGTGCCCCCCCAATAGACATGGGTATGCAGGTCGATGAGGCCCGGCGTCACGATCAGGCCCGACACGTCGACCACTTCGGTCGCGCCATCTGCCGCAAGGCCAGGGCCGATCGCCGCGACCCGGCCGCCGCCGAAGCCGATCGCCGCCACCGCATCGAGACCC
The DNA here is from genome assembly GCA_030037185.1 of Xanthobacteraceae bacterium. The sequence goes on from JASHRR010001114.1 coordinate 569, forward strand.
TGTGACGGATCGATGATCCGTCCGCCCTTGAGGATGAGATCGATGGCCATTGTGCCTCGCGGTCCGGCGATTTTGCGGGACGACCACGCAGCGGTCGACCAACGCTATCGGAATGGGCCGGCGTCAACCGGACGCAAATCATCCACCATTCGCGTCGCTATTGGCAACAATCCGTTCCGCGCCCTCAATCGACGCCGCACGACCTTAATGAACTCGCTCTGATCGGTCGAGGCCGCTAACGCGCAGGCGCGCTGACATCGACGCCCCCGCCACAGCACGCTGCCGTCTGAGGCCGAACGAATGGATCAAGACCGCAGATCGCTCAAAACCTCTGACAACGCAGGTTCAATTTGGTTGCGCGACAGCGCGCGTCAGGTGTGCTTGTGCCGGGCTTGCGGCAACAGATATGCTGACGCCGTGGCCGCGTTTCGGCACAGAATTTGCTCCGCAAAAATGACAGGCAAGCGCCGGCGGGAGACGATACCCATGGATCGCAGAGCATTCCTGAAATCGCTGGCCGGGGCTGGCGCCCTTTGCGCCGCCGGCTCCTTCGCTACGCCTGCAATCTCGCAACGCGCGGCGGCGCGCACGCTGCGCTTCGTGCCGCAGGCGGACCTGGCAAATTTCGATCCCATCTGGGGCACTCAATATGTCGTGCGCAACGCCTCTGCGCTGGTGTGGGACACGCTTTACGGCGCCGACGAGAAGCTTCAGCCACAGCGCCAAATGGCGGAAAGCGAGGAGGTATCGCCGGACGGCCTCACCTGGACGTTCCGGCTGCGCCCCGGCCTTAAGTTCCACGACGGCGAAAGCGTGCGCGCGAAGGACGTGGTGGCGAGCCTGGAGCGCTGGGCGACGCGCGATCAGATGGGCCTTTTGATCAAGGCGACCCAACAGGAACTCACCGCCATCGACGACCGCACCTTCAAGTGGGTGCTCAAGAAGCCGTTTCCCAAGATGCTGCTGGCCCTCGGCAAGCTGTCGACGCAGGTCTGCTTCATCATGCCGGAGCGGATCGCCAAATCCGACCCGTTCAAGCAGATCACCGAATATGTCGGCAGCGGCCCGATGCGCTTCGTGCGCAGCGAATGGGTGCCCGGCGCGCGGGCGGTGTTTGAGAAATTCGCCGGCTACACGCCGCGCCCGGAGCCATCATCATGGCTCGCAGGCGGCAAGCACATGCTCGTTGAACGCATCGAGTGGATCGTGATGCCCGACCCGGCGACCGCCGCCGCGGCGCTGCAGAGCGGCGAAGTGGACTGGTGGGAAACCCCGCTTTCCGACCTGGTGCCGCTGTTACGCAAGAACCGCAACATCGCTGTCGACATCGCCGACCCGTTGGGCAACATCGGCAGCTTCCGCATGAACCACCTCTACCCGCCGTTCAACGATGTGCGGGCGCGCCGCGCCGTGCTGACGGCAATGAGTCAGGAGGATTACATGCGCGCCCTGGTGGGAGACGACCCGGCGCTGTGGAAGCCACTGCCCGGCTTCTTCACCCCGGGCACCTCCCTCTACACCGAGGAGGGCGGCGACATCCTCAAAGGACCGCGCAACATCGACGCGGCAAAGAAGCTGCTGGCGCAGTCGGGCTATGCGGGCGAGCCGGTCTCCTGCCTCGTCGCCCAGGACCAGCCTATCACCAAGGCGCAGGGAGACGTCACCGCCGACCTGTTGAAGCGGCTCGGCATGAACGTCGATTTCATCGCCACCGACTGGGGCACCGTCGGCGCTCGCCGCGCAGTGAAAACGCCGCCCGGCCAAGGCGGCTGGCACATGTTCCACACCTGGCATTCGGGTGCCGATTGCGTCAATCCGGCGGTCGCCATCGGCGTGCGCGCAAGCGGAGACAAGGCCTGGTTCGGCTGGCCGGATGCACCTGAGGTCGAGGCGCAGGTGGCGGCCTGGTACGAGGCCAAGACGCTGGAGGAGGAGAAGGCCGCGATCCGCCGCCTCAACAAGGCTGCGCTCGACGCCGTGGTTTATGCGCCGACCGGGTTCTTCCTGAGCTATCAGGCTTGGCGCAAGAATGTCTCGGGCGTGATCAAGGGCCCGCTGCCGTTCTTCTGGGGAGTGAGCAAGGCCGCGTAGGTGCGGCGGGGCCAATGGCACGCCCCCACGCGGCGCCTGCGGACCGGCCGCCGAGGCAAGCCGGCCGGAAACCTGCTAGAATGCCAGCATGCTGAACTACGTCGTCCGCCGCATCCTTGCCACCATCCCGGTGATGGTCTTGGTGGCGCTGTTCGTGTTCAGCCTCCTCTACATCGCGCCCGGCGATCCGGCCGCGGTGATCGCCGGCGACCAGGCGACCCCGGCCGACGTCGCGCGCATCCGTGCAGGCCTCGGCCTCGACCGGCCGTTCCTGATCCGGTTCGGCGAGTGGAGCTGGCAGATTCTGCACGGCGATCTCGGCACCTCGATCTTCACCAACTTGCCCGTCGCGGCGATGATTGCACAACGCATCGAGCCGACGCTGTCGCTGCTGGCGGTCACCCTCACGTTTGCGGTCACCGTGGCGGTGCCGATGGGCGTGGTCGCGGCGTGGCAGGCCAACACCCTGATCGACCGCGCCATCATGGCGCTCGCGGTTCTGGGCTTCTCGGTTCCGGTCTTCGTGATCGGCTACGTGCTCGCTTATGTGTTCGGGCTTGAGCTCGATTGGTTGCCGGTGCAGGGCTACACGCCGCTCGCGGAAGGGGTGGCGCCGTGGATCGAGAACCTGATCCTGCCGGGCCTCGCGCTCGGCTGCGTCTACATCGCGCTGATCGCGCGCACCACACGCGCCGCCATGCTCGAGGTGCTTGAGCACGACTATATCCGCACCGCGCGGGCCAAGGGCATCGGTCGGACCGGGCTGCTTTTCGTGCATGCGCTCAAGAACGCCGCGGTGCCGATCGTCACGGTGATCGGCATCGGCATTGCGCTGCTGATCGGGGGAGCCGTCGTCACCGAAACGGTGTTCGCGATCCCGGGGATCGGCCGCCTCACCGTCGATGCCATCCTGCGCCGCGACTATCCGGTGATCCAGGGGGTGGTGCTGCTGTTCAGCTTCGTCTACGTCATCGTCAATCTGCTGGTCGACCTCACCTACACGATACTCGACCCGAGGATCCGGTATTGACCGCCCGGCCCGCACCCTCGCTCTCGCCTCCCGCCGCCGCCGGGCAAACGGCTCCCCTCCGCTCCCCTCCCGCTCGCGGGGTGGCGCCAGCGGACACCTTGGCGGCTAATCCTCCCGACCCTCGTTGGTCCCCCGCACGGGGTGAAGAAGAGACGACCACGCCCTATGCGATTGCACCCGAGCTTCCCGACCTGCTGGCGCCGGTTGCGGCGCGGCGCGGCCTGCTCGGCTGGGCGCGTCGGCATCCAGCCGTGGCGATCGGCGGCGGGCTGGTGCTCGCGATGCTGGCGATCGCACTGTTCGCGCCCCTCCTCGGTACTCTCGACCCGACCGCGCTGGCGCCGGCAAGGCGCACGCGCGAGCCGTCGGCGGCGTTCTGGTTCGGCACCGACATGCTGGGCCGCGATATCTATTCCCGCGTCCTTTACGGCACGCGGGTGTCGCTCACAGTCGGCTTTTCGGTCGCGATCCTGGCATCGCTTGCGGGCCTTGCGATCGGCCTCGTCTCCGGGTTCCTGCGCCGGCTCGATGGCCTTATCATGCGCGTGATGGACGGGCTGATGTCGATCCCGCCGATCCTGCTCGCCGTCGCTCTGATGGCGCTCACGCGCGGCAGCGTCCGAAACGTCATCACCGCCATCACCATTGCCGAAATCCCGCGGGTGTCGCGCCTGGTGCGCAGCGTCGTGCTGTCGTTGCGCGAGCAGCCCTTCGTGGACGCCGCGGTTGCGGCCGGCACCCGCACGCCGATGATCATCCTGCGCCACATCCTCCCCAACGCGCTTGCGCCGCTCACCGTGCAGGCGACCTATGTTTGCGCCAGCGCCATGATCGTCGAGGCAATCCTGTCCTTCATCGGCGCCGGCACGCCGCCCACCATCCCGTCGTGGGGCAACATCATGGCCGAGGGGCGCGCGCTGTGGCAGGTCAAGCCCTATATCGTGTTCTTTCCGGCGGCGTTCCTCTCGGTGACGGTGCTGGCGGTCAATCTGCTCGGCGACGGTCTGCGCGACGCGCTCGATCCACGCATGGCCAAAGGGCTGTGAGGCGGCGGCATGGCGTTGCTCGAAGTCGAAAACCTGCAGACGCATTTTCGCACCCCGCAGGGGGTCACCCGAGCGGTCGACGGCGTCTCTTTCGCGGTCGAGCCCGGCGAGACGGTGGCGATCGTCGGCGAGAGCGGCTGCGGCAAGTCGGTAACGGCGAACTCCATCCTGCGGCTGATCCCGCAGCCGCCAGGCAAGATCGCGGGCCACATCCGCTTTGAGGGCACCGACCTCCTGCAGCTCTCCGAGCGCGCCATGCGCAACATCCGCGGCAATCACATCAGTATGGTGTTCCAGGAACCGATGACAAGCCTCAATCCCGTGCTAACGGTTGGCGGACAGATCGCCGAGACGCTGCGGCTGCATCAGCGGCTCGGCCGCAAGGCGGTGCGCGAACGCGCCGTAGAGATGCTGAACCTGGTCGGGATCGCCGAGCCGCGCCGGCGGGCGCGCGACTACCCGCATCAGCTCTCGGGCGGCATGCGACAGCGGGTGATGATCGCCATCGCGCTTGCCTGCAATCCCAAGCTTCTGATCGCCGACGAGCCGACCACTGCGCTCGATGTCACCATCCAGGCTCAGATCCTCGACCTGATCGCCGACCTCAAGAAGCGGGCCGGCACCGGCATTATCCTCATCACCCACGATCTCGGCGTGGTGGCGCAGATCGCTGAGCGCGTTATCGTCATGTATGCGGGCCGCAAGGTCGAGGAAGCGAGCGTCGCGGACTTGTTCGGCGCGCCGCAGCATCCCTATTCGCGGGGCCTGCTGGCGGCGGTACCGAAGCTCGGCTCCTCGCTCACTGGCACCAGCGCCAGGCTCGCGGAGATACCGGGAGTGGTGCCGAGCCTCAACGAACGCATCCCCGGATGCGTATTCGCCAGCCGCTGCAGCGAGGCGCGCGCGGTCTGCCGGCAGGTTGCGCCGGCGCTTGAAGAGAAGGCAGCTCGCCACTTTGCGGCGTGCCATCTGGTCCCTAGAGAACCGGTCGCCGCATGAGCGCGCTGCTCGCCGTCAATGATCTCAAGAAGCAATTCCCGCTGCGCGGCGGCCTCACGCGGGCGAGCGCGCGCGTGGTCCATGCGGTCGACGGCGTGTCATTTCACATCGACAGGGCCGAGACGCTGGCGCTGGTTGGCGAATCCGGCTGCGGCAAGTCGACCGTCGGCCGTGCGATCCTGCGGCTGTTCGACATCACCGCCGGCGAGGTGCTGCTCGACGGCAGGCGCATCGACGACATGCCGGCCGGCACGCTGCGGCCTTTGCGGCGACGCGTGCAGGTCGTATTCCAGGACCCGTTCTCAAGCCTCAATCCGCGTATGCGGGTGCGCGACCTGTTGGCCGAGCCGATCCGCAACTTCGGCCTCGCCAAATCGGCAGCCGACCTCGCGGCGCGGATCGACGCGCTGCTCGACAAGGTGCGCCTGCCGCGCGAGGCGGCACACCGCTGGCCCCACGAGTTCTCCGGCGGCCAGCGCCAGCGCATCGCCATCGCGCGCGCGCTCGCCGCCGAGCCCGACCTGATCGTGTGCGACGAAGCCGTCTCCGCGCTCGACGTCTCCGTCAAGGCGCAGATCGTCAACCTGTTGCAGGATCTGCAGCGACAGCTGGGCCTGGCCCTGCTGTTCATCAGCCACGATCTCGCGATCGTCGAACACCTCACCCATCGGGTTGCGGTGATGTATCTTGGCAAGATCGTCGAGCTCGGCCACAAGCGGCAGATTTTCGCTGCGCCCAAGCACCCCTACACGCAAGCCCTGCTCTCCGCGGTGCCGGTCCCGCAGCCGGGCGTGCCGCGGGCGCGGATGATCCTCAAGGGCGACATCCCGAGCCCGATCGACCGGCCCTCGGGCTGCCGCTTCCATACGCGTTGCCCGCACGCCTTCGCGCGTTGTCGCACAGAGGAACCCGCGCTGCGGCCAATGCCGGATGGGCCGTTGGTCGCCTGTCACCTGCATGATCAGGGCGGTGCATAGCGGCATCGCCACAACGGCAAGGCACCGCCGCTGCCCCGCAATACCGATGATGTCAAATGACCGCCTTTCCTGGGAAACGACTGCGGTTGCGAGCCCTGTCGATTCTTGTCACCTTGTCGGTCGTCGCCGCATGAGCGGCGTCGACACGAAAGCCTGGGAGGATCACGTATGGGCGATCGAACGAGGGTTACGCGAAAATGGCTCGCCGCGGGTACCGCGACATTTGGCCTGATCGGTGCGGTTGCTTACGCGGCCGAGAGGCCGGCCTCCTTGACCTTCTCGGGGCCGGTGCCGGCGCAGTACACGATCGGGCCTGATGAGGGATCGAAGTTCGGTGTCCATGACCACATTACGCTGCGCGCCGATGTGGCGGAAAGGCTTTCTCATATCTGCGAAGCCAATGCCAAGGCGCACGGCGGCTCGGCAACCATCGTGATACTCGATCCCTACGGCCAGATTATCCATGAGCATCGCATGGATGGTCAAACCTATATCAATCAGAAAGCCGCCGAGAATAAAGCGCGCACCGCAGTTCTCACCCGCGAGCCCTCGCATGTGCTGACTAATCGCGCGTTCGATGACGTCTCGACGCTGATCCGGATGGACCAGTTCGGCTTGACGGTGCAGGAAGGCGGCTTGCCGATCATCATTAACGATCAACTCATCGGTGCAATAGGGGTGGGCGGCGGAGCGGGCGGCGCATCCTACGGCGAGGAGCGCTGCGCGCAGGATGCGCTCACCGAAGTGTTCGGGCCGCAGCCGCCGCTCCTGCCGCCGCCTGCAGGCGCACGCACCTCCGGCGGCGGAATCCCGCGGCGGGTCGCGCCGGAGCGCAGCGGAGGCGGCTAGGTGCCCGCAAATCGCCGGCAAGACACCCGGCCCGGCGCAGCCGTGCCGGCAAAGCATTGAGCACTGCATCGCCGCGGAGCGGCCCCGGCGGCAAACCTGCGCGCGCAATCCTACAATCCCGCAGCGTTGCGCGCGCTAGCCTCCCGGCGAGCGGGTGACCTTCGCGAGGCCCCCTTCTCCAACAGCAAGGTCGAGCAACGCGGATTGCCGGCGGCGGCGCAAAGCTTGCCAAACGAGAAGCCCGGCGCGCCGATCCTTGCCGCCCGACTGCAACTTCTACCGGTGTGCCCAAGCATGCACTCGGTTGTCGCACCCATCCGATCGCAGGTCCTGCGCGCGCCAGACTTCGAGCAATCTATTCAATTCGGGCACCTGGCATGCGATGATAGCGGTGCCGTGCTGCAAAAACGCGATCATCCGGCGTGGAGCCGTCCGCCAACAAACGTGCTCCGTGGCGGTCGGAGCCGAACGAGTTTGCCTTCGCGCGACAAGGCGGGGCCATTCAAGGAGGAAAAATGATGCCCGGATTGAGTTCGAAGGATGAATCACTGGCGCGCCGTGGCAGCGGGCGAGCGGCCGGAAATTTCGCCATCTGCCTGACGGCCGTGATGCTTGCCGCGGGTGCGGCGCGCGCCGAGTCGGCAAATGCCATACCGAATTTTGCCTCGGCCAATTTCGGCTGGCAGTCCAATCTCGAGGATTGGGAGGATCCGCCCCCCGGAGCCGGCCACGGTCCGATCAAGAATGACCCCGCCTATCCTTTCCTCAACAACACCGAGGGAAGTCGGGCCGGCACGGGCGCCACCAAGCGTATCACCAATACCAAAGACCCGGTGCTCAAGCCGTGGGCGGCAGCGCAGATTCAGACGACCAATGACGAGATCCTGCAGGGCGTGCGCGACATTCCCTTTACGGCGCAAGCGCGATGCTATCCGGGCGGCGTTCCTGGCCAGCTTTTGTGGCCGTTCGAGCCCGTCTATTTCATCCAGACCCCCAACGAGGTGTGGATGATCTGGCAGCGCGACCACCTGGTGCGCCGCATCTACCTGACCGACAAGCATTCGCAACAGGTGACGCCGTCCTGGTTCGGCGAATCGATCGGCCATTATGAAAACGGCAACACGCTGGTGGTCGATACCATCGGGCTCTCCACCGCGATCAGCTACATCGACAATTTCCGCACGCCGCACAGCGAGAAGCTGCATGTGGTGGAGCGCTTCACCATCGAGCCCGGCGGCAAAGGCATGTCGGCGCTGGTGCGGGTCGAGGACCCCGACACCTTCAACGCGCCGCTCACCATGACGAGGCGATGGTTCAAGCTCAACGGCCCGATGCTGGAGACCGTCTGTCCAGAGAACAACGGCGATTTCTTCAACCAGAACCTGTTTCCTGAGCCTGAGGCAAAAACGCCCGACTTCTGAGTTCTTATCACGCCTGGAGGACCTCACATGCTCAATCGCCGCCGCGCGCTGCAATGCGGCGTCGCCGCGCTGGGCTCGCTCTCTGCGCTAACCGGCCGCGCGGGAGCGCAGCGCAAGCCGCCGACCAAGATCCGCTACAACGAGGTGGTGCGCTCGATTCTCTATGCACCGGCATATGTGGCGATGACGAAGGGCTTGTTCGAGGAGCTCGGCCTCGATGTGACGATGGCGACCGCACAGGGCGGCGACAAGTCGATGGCGGCGCTGATCGGCGGCGGCGCCGATATCGCCCTGATCGGGCCGGAAACGGCGATCTATGTGCTGACCAGCGACTCGCCCGTAAAGGCGCGGATCTTCTGTGGGCTCACCTCGACGGACGGCTTCATGCTGGTCGGCCGCACCAAGGTCGACCGGTTCGAGTGGGGCATGCTCAAGGGTAAGGATATCCTCGGCTTCCGTCCCGGCTCGACGCCGCTGCTCTTCTTCGAAGCCGCGATGCGTCAGAACGGCATCGATCCGCTCAAGGATGTGAGACTCGCCAACAATGTCGGCATACCGGCGCGGGTCGGCTCGTGGTTGGCGGGCCAGAACCAGTTCGCGATTTTTAACGAGCCGGACGCATCCCAGCTCGAGCTCGACCGCAAGGCCTATTTCCTTGCTTCGATCGGCGAGACCGTCGGCTTTGCCGACTACACCGCGTTCATGGCGACCGACAAGTACATCCGCGAGCACCCCGACGTCATCCAGGCCTTTACCAACGCCATTCTCAAGGCGCAGAAATGGACGGCGGCCGCGCCGGCCGCCGAAATCGCCCAACTGTTGCAGCCCTATTTCCCTGGCTTCGCAATGCCGGCGCTCACCGCGGCTGCCGAGCGCTATCGCCGGCTCAAGATCTGGAAGACGACCCCGGTGATCGAACCGCCCGCCATCGCCAGGTTCCAGGACATCCTGGTGCAGGGCAACGTGCTCGAGCCGGCCAAGCGCGTGAACTTTGCTGATCTCGTCATCACCGAGTTCGCCAGCAAGGCGAAGTGATGCAGGCTCCGGCGCCCCTGCCCAAAGTCGAGCTTCGTCATGTCGACCTGCGTTATTTCGGGGTCAGCGGCGAAACCGAGGCGCTGAGGGACATCTCGCTCGCAGTCTCGGCGAATGAATTCGTCGCCATCATCGGCCAGAGCGGCTGCGGCAAGAGCACGCTTCTGTCGCTGATCTCTGGCATACTGGCGCCGACAAGCGGCGTTGTCCTGATCGACGGCCAGCCGGTCACCCGGCCGACCCGCAAAGTCGGCTACATGCTGCAGCAGGATTACCTGTTCGAGTGGCGGACCATCCTCGACAATGCCGTGCTGGGAGCCGAAATCCAGGGCGCCGACCTGCGCCGCGCCAAACAGCGGGCGTGCCAGCTGCTGACCCGCTACGGCCTCGGCCAGTTCCTGCACCACCTTCCGCGCGAACTTTCCGGCGGCATGCGCCAGCGCGTTGCGCTCGCGCGCACGCTGACGACCGACCCGGACGTGGTGCTCTTGGACGAGCCGTTTTCGGCGCTCGATTCCCAGACGCGCCTCGCACTCGCCGACGAGGTCGCCGAGATCCTGCGTCGGGAGCGCAAGACCGCGATCCTCGTCACCCACGACATCGGCGAGGCGATCAGCATGGCCGAGCGCGTCATCGTGCTGTCGCGGCGTCCCGGCCAGGTCAAATCGAACCATACCGTGCGCTTTGCCTCAGCGGGGCAAGTGCGCCCCGCGCCGCTTGCGGCACGCAGCACGCCCGAGTTCAACGCCTATTTCAAAACCCTGTGGCAGGAGCTCGAGGTCCATGTCGAAGGTTGATGCGATCGCTACCAGCCAGGTTTGCGGGCCGTCGCCGCAGTACCGCCAGTGGCTGCGGCGCCAGCGGCGTAGCCGCCTTGCCGTGCGGGTGGCGCAGCTCGCCTTCCTGGCGGCGTTCCTGGCGTTGTGGGAAATCCTGCCCAAGGCGCAGATCGTCAATCCGCTGTTCACCAGCTACCCGTCGGCGCTATGGCCGACCTTTCTCGACCTGCTAAAGGATACGCCGCAGCAGCCGGGCATCCTCAGCCACTGCCAGGCCACCGTCGTGGCGACCGTCATCGGGTTGATGGCGGCCATGATGCTCGGCACGCTGCTGGCGGCGGCGCTGTGGTGGTGGAACGATCTCTACAAAGTACTCGACCCCTACCTGGTGGTCGCCAATGCCATGCCGAAGACGGCATTCGTGCCGATCTTCTACATTTGGCTCGGTCCCACACTGTCGATCTATGCGATGTCGCTTGCGATCTCGCTGTTTGTCACGATCCTTATGATCTACAGCGGCTTCACCGGCATCGACCCCAACAAGATCAAGCTTGCACGGACGTTCGGGGCGACCAAGCGACAGATCCTCACCAAGGTGGTGCTGCCCGGCAGCGTCCCAACCCTGATCGCGGCGCTCAAGGTCAACGCCGGCCTGTCGCTGGTCGGGGTCGTCGTCGGCGAGTTCCAGTCCGCGAATCTCGGGCTCGGCTATCTCATCCAGTACGGCAGCCAGACCTTCAAGCTCAACATCGTGATGACCGCGATCACCATCCTGGCGATCGTATCATCCCTTCTGTATCTCGCGATTTCCGCGATCGAGGCGGCCGTCATTCGCACGAGGTGAAAGACAACTCGCCGGCGGCTCCCCTTACGCGCTCTTGCGGCTCGCGACCGCAAGCAGCCGGCCGATCGCCTCGTCCACCGTCATCACATCGCCGAAGAACATAAGAAAGTTGTCAAGCGTCGCCGCGTGCTCCTCGTCGGTCAGGGTCGCGTTGGCATCCGACAGCATGATCACGCGGTAGTCGAGCATCATTGCATCACGCGCGGTGGATTCGCAGCACACATTGGTAGCGGTACCTGCAATCAACAAGGTGTCGATGCCGCGGCTCCTCAGCTGCAGATCGATGTCCGAAGACCCGGCTATGAACGCCGAGTACTTGATCTTCTTCACCCGCAGGTCGCCCGGCAGCGCCTCAAGCGCCGGGTAAAGCTTGAATCCCTCGGCCCGCTCGTCGAGGCTGGCGAGGCGGGCGGCGGCGCGCTCGGGGGTCAGCAGGTATTTGTGGTGGTTGCCCCACTGCTCGAGCGCGCCGGTCGCAGTGGTCTGAATCCACAGCACGTGCGCGCCGGCCGCGCGCATCGCCCGGGCGAGGCGATTGATGGCCGGCACGATCTCGCGCGAGAGCGGAATCTCGGCCGGGAAGCCTTCCGCGACGAAGTGGTTCTGCATATCGACGACCACGAGCGCGGTGCGCGCGGAATCGATGGTATCGTGGCTGGCGAGCTTGCCTCGGCGGCGCACAAGCCGCTCCTTGACGGTGTCGGAAACCACATAGCGGTGCATGGTCGGGGCCCTCCGGGATCAGTTGCGCCGGCCATACCACTGTAGCTCTGAGCGAGCGCAGCGCAACGCGGGCCTCGCCAGGGCGCACCTGACGGAGTCGCTGGCGCTCCACGTTTCGAGCTTGGAGAGTTGGCGCGCCTCGCAAGGGGGTTGCGCTTCGGCGGCCGGCCGGTGCGGTGCCGGCGAGTTGGCGCCGATCGCGCTCCCTGAAGCTCCGCTGGCGCTCGAACGCTACGACGGCCTGTCGCGATCTCGCGGCGAGGTTTGCGACCCCCGCTGCCGATTTCCTCGGGCCGCCGTCGATGCAATATCGCAAATACGCGGCTGCGGCGCCCCCAAATTCCGATCGAGCCGGGCCGACCAAAACGATTAAATCGTGGGCAGTTGCCTTCGGTCAAGAGCGCGCCACCCGACCGCGGTCGGAGCCTTTGTGTGGAAATGGACTAGATCCGGATCTCAATCAGCCTCGTACGGCCCAGCTCAAGGTCGCCGCTGGGCTGAAAATGATCCCCGACGCCAAGGAAAAAATCGATCCCAGGTCTACCCCGGAGCAACTGGTCATGTGCCGTTGATCCGCTCGCAAAAAACCGGTCCTTAAGGATCGCCCCGCATTATTGCAGCTCTCGGAATGGCTGGAAGGGGGCGTTGCCGCACAACTCAGCATTCGAATCCACAACCTGGGTAATGCGTCCGGCGTAAAAGTAGGCTGCCATGTCCTTGTCTTTGTAGGCGCCGCTACTATCAGCGGCCTTAAAGCGCAAGCAAGCGACATATCGCGGCGTCGGCAGGGATGTCTTCAACACCGGCTCGGCGATATAAGCATCGCGTATTTTTTGCGGATCGAGCTGGGCACGCACCCGATCTGCGATTTGCGTCTTAAAGTCGGTCGGATAGATATTTTCCTCGATCTTCTTGGGTTTCTCTTGTGCGCAGGCGCAAACCGCAAGCACCAGGAGTACTGCCGTCCCGCGTCTCACTGCGGCTTCAACGGTATTGGTGGTCACGCCTTAATCTCCGAGGCCCCGGCTGCCTCTGCTTTTGTTGACCGAACCGGCACTCGCTGCCCAAGCTTCCTGGGGCGCTGCGTCATTGCGGTTTGAGTCCTCGATCCTTGACCGGCCCTCCATATGAGCCACGCGCGTCGCTCGGCACTTGGGTCGCTGCGTGTTATCTGGCGCACATAGCGACGAGTGGACTATCGGAGGCGTTTGGGCTCACGCCGCAGGATGCGGCTTTTTCGCCAAGAAACATGGCAGGTTTCCTGCCGGCTCCACAATACGCAGCCACCAGCACTTCGCCAACCTCGCAACTGACCTGACAGGACTCCTGCAGACAGTTCACGCGTGTGATCCGGATCTGGGAGGCCGGACCTGGCGGTCCGAGGGGACCCGGTGGACCAGGTGGCCCCTGCGGGCCGGATGGGCCTTGCGGACCAGGTTCGCCCTTCTCGCCGGCAGCCCCCTGCGGCCCAATTTCTCCTCTCGGGCCCTGAGACTGACCACAGCTCGCCAACGAGAGCGATACGGCCATAACGAACAAAAGCTGGGATGAACGCATTGCATATCTCGGAAGGTCTCCCCTTTGCTTAGCGGGCCAGACATTACGAGTCCATGAAGGACGCATTACGGATTGGCACTACAGACGCACGGACGCTTCTAAAGCTACACACGCCGTGCGACGATGGCCAATCGGTAATGCGCCGTCCATCCATCCGCAATGTTCCTCTGCGTATCAATGGTCGGTCAATCTCTTGTTAGCCCACAGAATCAGCGCGGGAGACACGAATGACTTTCCGAGCCTTTGGTCTTGCCGGTGTCGCGATTGCCATCTCCATTATTCCTGCGTTCGCGCACCACTCTTTTGCTATGTTCGATGGCGAAAAAACGAAAGTGCTGGAGGGAACCGTCAAGGAATTCCAGTGGACCAATCCGCACAGCTGGATCATGTTAACGGTCGATAACGCCCAGGGTCGGCCGGAGCAGTGGGCGATCGAAATGGGCGGACCAGGCCGGTTGACTCAGCAGGGTTGGGTTCCCACGACCCTTACGCCCGGTATGAAAGTCAAGGCCATCATCCATCCGCTGCGCGACGGCAACAATGGCGGGCAGTTCATGGCGCTGACGCTTCCGAACGGAACGCAGTTGGGCAATCCGAATGCCGCGCTGAGCGCCAATGCCGGCGGCGCCAATCCGTGAGCCGACGCGAACCGTTCTGACTCTTTAGAATCGACATTCTGCGCCTTGATACGGCGGCAATGCGTGAGTGCTTTATTGCCCGTCCGGCCAAAGTGGGGCGTACGCGTTGGCGGCTTCTCGTGGTTGCGCCGGCTTCGCCCCGGCGTTCGCGGCCGACATGCGCCGGTCGTGCCCCAGGCAACATCATACCTAACGCGAGTCTGACAGCGTCCCAGAAACGCTGCCGGCCGCGTTATCAATTGCAAGTTCGTAGACGGGCGCATACAGGCGGATTAAGGTCTCGAACTTAAGGGGCCTCGGATATTAAGGATTGGACACAATTTCTCATTAGGGAGCCGCCGTGCCCGCGGCCGATGGTTGATTAACAGCATTTTCTAGGCCTATAAAAACTGACTTATTGGAGTTCGCACGGGAGGGCGACCCGATCGACGCCTGTCAATCGGGGACTCTAGCGAAAACCAGAAGGTTCGCAGCAAGATGATGCGCAAGACCTCTCTGCTTCTGTTGGGCGCCTTGGCGGGCGCTGCCGCGACGCTCGCAGCGGTTCAGCCCTCGCGACTGATGCTCAGCTCGGCTCGCGCAGCTCAGGCCGACAGCTACCGCGCACTCATCTTGTTTGGTGGCATATTTGAGCAAGTGCGCGCGCACTATGTCGAGAAGCCCGACGACGGAAAACTCATCGAATCGGCCATTGACGGCATGCTTAATGGACTCGATCCCCATTCGCGTTACATGGACAGCCGCAGGTTCCGCGACATGGAGGCGCAAACCCGTGGTGAGTTCGGCGGGCTCGGCATTGAGGTCACGGTGGAGGACGGGTTCATCACGGTGGTGTCGCCGATCGACGACACCCCGGCCGCCAAGGCGGGGATTAGAGCCGGCGACATTATCACCCATCTCGACGATGAGCCCGTCGAGGGCCTTACTCTCGACCAGGTAGACGAGAAGATGCGCGGGCCCGAGCACAGCGTGATCCGACTCAGGATCACGCGCAAGGGCGAGAAGGCGCCAGTCGAGGTTGCGGTCACCCGCGCTAAAATACAAGTGCGCTCCGTGCGCACCAAGCTCGAAGGCAGTGATATCGGCTATATTCGCGTCACCCAGTTCACCGAACAGACCACCGACGGTGTCAGGGCGGCGATTAGACAAATCACCCGTCAAATTCCGAATGACAAACTCAAAGGCTACGTGGTCGACCTGCGCAATAATCCTGGCGGCTTGTTGGACCAGGCGATCTCGGTTTCTGGGGCGTTTCTCGAGCACGGCGAGATCGTCTCCATCCGCGGCCGCGATCCGGAGGACAGCGAGCGCTTTAATGCGCGGTCAGGCGACCTGACCGAGGGCAAACCGGTGATCGTGCTCATCAACGGCGGATCGGCGTCGGCGTCCGAGATTGTCGCCGGCGCCCTGCAGGATCACCGCCGCGCGACGCTGGTCGGCACCCGCTCGTTCGGCAAAGGTTCAGTGCAGACCATCATTCCGCTCGGCTCCGGCAACGGAGCTTTGCGGCTCACCACCGCGCGTTACTTCACGCCCTCCGGCCGCTCAATCCAGGCCAAGGGCATTTCGCCGGACATAGAGGTGCTCCAGGACGTTCCCGACGACGTTAAGGCGCGCATGGTCGAGATCGAGGGGGAATCGTCTTTGCGCGGCCACCTGAAGGGAGAAGGCGTCGAAGAAGCGGGGTCCCAGTCCTACGTTCCGGCGGACGAGAAGGACGACAAAGCCCTCGCAACGGCACTGGAACTGCTGCGCGGAACGAAGACCAACCCGGCATTTCCGCCCAATCCTAAGTCGGCGCATCTGCCGAACTGACCTGGATTAAAGGATCATCGAAACTCGCTCCAATCCACGTCGATGCTGAAAAGCCGGGCAATCGCTCCGTAACGTTCGAGCGCGCTCAGTCTCGCCATGCCGCAATTCTCACGCCGGCTCAGTGGTGGGGAGTTTCCTACCGAACGC
>JASHRR010001115.1 GCA_030037185.1 Xanthobacteraceae bacterium
ACGCCCGCTGCTCCGCGATCGATTGAGCACGCAGCATCTCGCGCAGATCGACGCCGTGGAGGCGCGCCAGCAGGTGGCCAAGACCGATGGCATGACCGAGCAGGCCGCAACGATAGACATTACGCGAAAACATGCTGACTCGGCGGCGGCCCCAAAGGTTCCGTCCTTCCCAGTAGGCCCGCGTTTCGACGTCGAGAGCAGGCGCCAGGACGCCCCAGTAGGCCGCGACGTTCGCGTCGGTGTCGGCCTCGCCGAAAAACCGGTAAAAAGATTGCCACGTCGGCAGATGACGGGCGGCCGCGAGCTTCAACCGGTTGAGCGCCACGTGCGCGCGAACGAGATCAACCGCCGTGATCTGGGCTGGATCGGCGATGAGATACGACAGCACATTGCAGCCACCCGAGGCGATCGTCGCCACATGGCAGTCGGGCGTGATCGCCAACGCCTCCATATCGACTTCGGGATCTTCCCAGATCTGCGGATAGACCAAACCTTTGAACGCCAGGGTGAACAGAAGCTCCAACAGCCCTTGAGTGGAGAACGTGCGGTTGCGGCGGACAGCCTGTTTGAGACGGCGGTTTGCCGCGATTTTTTTACCGGACGTCAATATCGGCTCCCCTCCGTTCAAGGTCTGCTCAAGCGATTAAGCACGACGGGAAATGTAAGTTTGATGACAGTGTCTGCGAGCGAGCATCGCGGCCCGGCGCCTGTGGGGGATTGGAATATCGCAGGGCAGGGGAGAACACAAAGGGCCGTCCTCCAGCCGAACGGTGGAGGGCACCGTTTGTGAGTGGCCCACCCTAGGATGCCTCGTCGGGTGTCGGCGAGGGTGGAGTCTGCTTCCACAGACCGGGTGAGCGTGCCTCCCGGCTCCTGCCGGAAACCGCAGCGGGATGAACGAGCGGCACGGTCGACGGAGCGCGGACAATCACGAGATTGCTGAGGAACGATCGCGCGCTCGCCTCCCACGTCATGGTCTCCGCATATTGCCGGCACACGTCACGCCGAATCGCGAGCGCGCCGAGACATGCGGCGCGCAGATTGTCATCGAGAACGGCGACCGGCGCCCCCCCGACGACATCTTGCGTCGTCGCCATCGGAAATCCCGCAATCGGCAGCCCGCTCGCGAGCGCTTCCAGCAGCACGAGGCCGAACGTATCGGTGCGGCTTGGGAACACGAAAACATCCGCACCGGCATAGATGGTGGCGAGTTCCGCGCCGCGTTTGGTCCCAAGAAAAACGGCGTCGGGATAGCGCGATGCGAGGGCCGCACGCGCCGGGCCGTCACCGATCACCACCTTCGATCCCGGCAGGTCGAGCGCCAGAAATGCCTCGAGGTTCTTTTCGACCGCGAGCCGGCCGACCGTGAGAAAGATCGGGTGTTGCAGCCCAAGATCACAGGCGCGACCCGGATGAAACAGCGCTGCATCAACACCACGCGGCCAGTGCAGGACGTTGGCAAAGCCATGGCTGCGCAATTCGTCCGCAAGCGAGGCTGTCGAGACCATGGTGCCGCGCCCGGCATTATGGAACCAGCGCATCAATCGCCAGGTCCAACTTGGCGGAACCGGCCAACGTGCCGCAAGGTAATCGGCAAAGCGGGTGTGCAGGCTTGTGGTGAACGGGAACCCGTCAGCGAGACAAAAGCGCCGGACGAAGTAGCCGATCGGGCCTTCCGTGGCGATGTGGACTGCGTCCGGACGAAGCGCCGTGATGCGCTGCGCGATTTCGCGAGCGCGCGGCAGGGCAAGGCGAATGCCAGGATAACTGGGTAGCCCGACGGTCGGAAACCCCTCAGCCGTGAGAAATGATATTTCGACGCCGAGGGATTTGGCGGCCCGCGCGGTCGCCTCCAGAGTGTGGACGACGCCATTGACCTGAGGCCGCCACGCGTCGGTTGCGATCAGTATGCGCATCAAGCTCGAATCTTTGGTTGCCGCGGTGTGTGTCCTTGAGATACCAGTTTCTCCGATTCATGCGTCATCTCGATGACGATCGATGGGCTTCAACGCGCTCTGTCGTTTGGCGATCCAAAAGTTGAGGCTCGATTGGAATGCTCGCATGGGGCGCCCCCCATTAATGGGGTTCTCCCTCGGGAGGCGCGAGAGGAATTCCGGATTGAACGCTTAGGAGGATGATTGTCCGTTCTGCATAATGAAGCCATTGGCAAGCCGCGCCGGCGTAGTTCATTAAGTTGGATTGGATTTGCACTCAGCGCGACGATTGTGGGCATCTCGGTTTATGTGCTCGCCGATATTCTCAAGGATGTCGATTTCGCCGGGGTTGCGAGCAATGTGGGCGCCATGCCGGCTGGGCAGGTCGCGCGGGCTGTGCTGTTGGTCGCCAGCGCCTATCTCACGTTGACGGGTTACGATTTCTTCGCGGTGCGCACGATCGGGGCAAACCACGTGCCTTACCGCATCGCCGCGCTGGCGAGCTTCACGGGTTATGCAATCGGTCACAACATCGGTGTTACCGCGGTTTCCGCAGGGGCGGTCCGATACCGCATTTATTCGCAGTTCGGGCTGAGCCTCATCGATGTGGCAAAAATCTGTTTTCTGACCGGACTGACCTTCTGGCTCGGCAACTTGGCCGCCTTGGGGGTCGGAATGGCCTATCGGCCCGATGTGGGCGGCCGCGTTCTTCAGCTGCCAGCCGAGACCGTGCGGGTCATCGGCATCTGCGCGCTGTTCCTGCTGTGCGCCTACGTGGCGTGGGCATCCCGCAAGCCGGCAACAATCGGCATCAGAAATTGGCGCGTCGTGCTG
>JASHRR010001116.1 GCA_030037185.1 Xanthobacteraceae bacterium
AATGTCGCCGGCGGGCTGCCGGTCGCCACCGGTTTGGCCTTAAGGCCGTATTGCTTGACGAAGGCGGTGACGATCGCGTGAGTCGAGGAGCCACTGGTCGAATATGCAATCGTCTTGCCGCCGGTGTCCAGCAAGGTTCGGATCGGAGAATCCGAGCGCACATACCAGTATAGATCGGCCCCGCCGGTCATCTCGGCGCCGATGATGCGTAGCGGCGCCCCTTTGGCGAACGCGCCGAACACTCCCATTGACCCGGCCGACACGCCGAGTTCGACGCTGCCGGAAATCACCGCCTGCTGCGTCTCGCCGCCGCCCTGCGTATAGAGAATGTCGAGCCCGATCCCGTGCTTTTTGAAGATCCCGCCGCGTTGGCCGAGTTCGGCCACGGAAGTGTCCCACAGCCCGCGCTGGCCGACCGCGATCCGAAGCGCGTCGTCGGCAAATGCCGGCCAAATGGCGCCGAGCACCGCCGTCAATGCAGCCAACAACATCCGCATCATGGGCGCTCCCCTCCGGCGGCGGAGTTTCTTCTTGAACCCTCGTTTTGTCGAGCCCTGAGGGCCGCAAGCCTGCCCGGGGCTCCGCGATGCATCCAAGCGACACTTTGGGCCGTCCCCCTGAGTCGATCCGGGCTGCGGGTCTTCCAAGCGGGGCGCAGACCAGTCATATTCGGCGAAGTCACACCTTCAGGAGCATGAAAAATGCAGCAGCCGGTGCACAAGGAAGAGCCCGCCACAAAGGCCGCAGGGCAGCAACGCGCGCTCACCAATGCTCCCCCCCACGATCTGCGCTCGATGCTGGATTGGCTGCGCCAGCACGGCGACCTGATCGAGACCGAAAAGGAGGTCGACCCCGACCTTGAGGTGACCGGGCTGCAAAAGCACATGGACGGCGGCTGCCCGGTGATGTTCCACAACGTCAAGGGCAAGCCGCGCCACCGGGTCATCACCAACTTGTTCGGCGATATGAAAGTCATCAACAGGATGTTCGGCTGGAACGACGACGTCGCACGCACCCGCCACATCGCGGCCGCCTTGCGCAAGCCGCTCAAGCCGCAGATCATCTCCCAGGCCGACGCTCCGGTCCAGGAGCAGGTGGTGCTCAATCCGACGGATGTTAACGAGTACATGGTGCCGATCCGGCACACCGCCTACGAAACCGAGCTGACGGTCGGCTCCGGCATCCGCTGCGTCAGCTTCGAGCAGTTCGACGGCGGCACCGACCTTGGCTACAACCGGATGAATTTCCGCTGGGGCAACGTGGCGACCTTCCAGATTTCGCCCGGCTCGCACATGTGGCAGGTGGCGAACAAATACTACAAGGAGGACCAGCCGATCCCGATCAGCATGTGCTTCGGCGTGCCGCCGGCCTGCACGCTCCTCGCGGGCGCCGGCTTCGACTACGCCATCCTGCCCATGGGCTGCGACGAGATCGGCATTGCGGGCGCCGTGCAGGGCGCGCCGATCAGGCTCGTCAAATGCCGCACCATCGACGCTTATACGCTGGCCGACGCCGAGCTGGTGCTGGAAGGCTACGTGCACCCGCGCGACCGCCGCTACGAGACGGCGCAGTCCGAACAGGCCGGCGTGCAGGGCCGCTTCCATTTCCATCCCGAGTGGGCCGGCTACATGGGCAAGGCCTATAAGGCGCCAACGTTCCATGTCACCGCCGTCACCACGCGCCGGCGGGAGACAAAGCCGATCATTTATTGCCTTGGCGTCCACATGCTTGACGACCACAACATCGATACCACGGTACGCGAGGCGGCGCTGTTCGAACTTTGCGAGCGGCTGCAGCCCGGCATCGTTCAGAACGTGGTCATCCCCTATTGCATGACCGACTGGGGCGGCTGCATCATCCAGGTGAAGAAGCGCCACCAGATCGACGAGGGCTGGCAGCGCAACTTTCTTGCCGCGGCGCTGTCGTGCTCGCAAGGCATGCGGCTCGCCATCGCGGTGTCGGAGGATGTCGATCCTTATTCCATGGACGACGTGATGTGGTGCCTGACCACACGCGTCAACCCGCAGACCGACATCCTCAACCCGATTCCGGGCGGCCGCGGCCAGACCTTCATGCCGGCCGAGCGCATGACCGCCGGCAGCGCCCAGTGGACCGCCTCCAACACGCGCTTCGAAGGCGGCATGGGCATCGACGCCACCGTACCGTTCGGCTACGAGAGCGATTTCCTGCGCCCGGTCTATCCGGTCGATAAGGTGAGGCCGGAGGATTTCTTCAGCACCGAGGACCTCGCCAACGCCAAGTCGCGCATGCACGGCTGGGTGCATTCGCTGGCCCGCAGCGGCAGGTGAGGGGCAACGTCGCCTTCATATCAGACGATCCCGCCATACCGGTTCGGAGAGCGCCGATGCCCAGCATTGAGATGCTTCGACGGCCTCGGCAAGCCGCTCGGGCACTATTGGCATATCACGCGCGTCAGGGCCTCGGAGTTCCTGTTCATCGCTGGCCAGGTCGGCGCCGACCGTGACGGCACGACCCTGCCGGCTTCGATGCGCAATGTGGGCAGGTGTTTGCCAATCTCGGCGCCGCGCTTGCGTCGCAGGGCGCAAGTTTCGCCAACGTCGTTGAGTTCACGACCTACCTCGTGCACGCACGGGATATCCCGAACTTCATGCAATACCGCGAACGCGAGTTCCCGCGCTTGTTCGCCCGGCGCACCTACCGCCCAACACGCTGCTCATCATCGATCGGCTGGTGCGGGAAGAGTCTGTGATCGAGGTCAGCGCGGTGGCGGCCCTATAAGGC
>JASHRR010001117.1 GCA_030037185.1 Xanthobacteraceae bacterium
GAGAAACAAACTCCGGAACGGTAAGGTTATAGCCATCGCTAGATTTCCCTGATGTGTTGGATTAACCATCGCTCGCGGGCGGTGGGTCGATTGCGAACAGAGTGAATCAACGCCCAATCGGTTCACTCGGGCAGCCGCGCCAGCGTTGCCAACCGCGCCGGAGCAACGGTGGAGCCCAAATCCTTCGCTTTCTCATACCAAGTTCGAGCGAGGCTAATATCTGCCGCGATTCCGCCTTTGGCGTTCAGCTTCCTGAGCACCAGCGGGTCGTAGGTTTCAGCCAGTGCGAAGGCGGCCATCGGATTGCCTGCTTCCGCGGCCGGTTGGAGGATCATGCGGGCCGCGCCGACGTTTCCATTCGCCATGTACTCGGCGCCTCTCTTGACCATCAGCTCAATTTCGCCGGCCGCGGGCCGCTGCAGTCGAGACTCAGCCGGGGCAAGAGCGCTCTTAGGTAACCACTCCAGCCGCAGGCTCTTGCGGTCAGCCGCGGTGTTATCGGCCAAACGCAGTTCCAGCGTTAAATCCATGGTGCCGACAAAGCCGCCGGGCGGCATGATCGTCGTTTCGTTGAGTCCTTGCGTCGACAGTCGCCATGTCCTTGGTCCCGCCTGTGTGCCGACTGACAACATCGATCCGGGCGCTAGGCCGTCGATCACCACCGCCCCGTTCGCACCGGCGTCCCCAGCCGATATCGTCAGCCGCGCCGGTTCGTCTGCCTGCCACGTCTGTACCGCATTGATGGCAAGCTGCCGGAACGACGCTTGCGGCGATGAGGGATCGCGCAGCTTTTGCTCAGTGAAATGTGGTGCGGACGCAAATGCGTCTGGCGGCGCGTCGCCCGATGTCGTGCGATTGCTCGCGCCACGCCCATTGTCGACAGCCAGCTCGGTTGAGACACTGCCCGGAGCCGGCCGGAAAGGCGGTTTAGAACCGTGGCTTGGGTCGTCGAGATATCCGGTCGAAACCGAGCGTTCCGACGCCAAATCCTCTCGATTAGATGGGTTGATTTGCTGCGGTGAGGTCGGTGGAGCTAAGCCCAGTCGGTATCCGATGACGCCAGCAGCGGCGACCGCAACCAAACCTGCGAACCGGACCGCCAACGGAAATTTCGAGCCCGTCGAAACGGGTGGCGGTGCCGGAAGTCGATCGGGCGCCAGATCGGGTCGGTTACGTAACTCCGCAATCACAACATCGCCGGCAAATGCGTCGGACCGTTTCGACCGCCTCCAAGGCGGCGGCTCCGGCGATCCATGTTGCGGCGTGGAATCAACCTTTTGCGTCGCGCCTGCGGGACTTTGATCGAGTTTGGGATGTCGAGCCTTGTTCGGCGCATAACTCAATGGCTCGTCTTTCGATCGCCCATCATCTGGATCTCGAACCGGCGCACTCATAATCCCCATCCCCTCCCGATCATCTCTATGCTGGTTCGTATTGCGACCGATCTCCCTGCCTAGGTATCAAAGGGTAAAAAACGAGCGTGGAAAATTTCCAGATCGTTGCTTGTTGACGGCGGCGCAGGGAGAACCGAGCCCCCAATGTGGAATGCGCGCGATTCAAGTCCGCTGGGAGTGAACGACCACTCGGGCCGTCGCAACGCAAAACACGCGCGCAACCCGCGGGGCCGCTGTCAGCTTTCGACCATAACTGCCCCATTCTGGCCTGGAAGGCCGCACGTAGACACAATGCCCGTCAACGTCGACGCTTAACGCCGTCGCCTCTCTGCTGCTTGCGCCCTCCGGGTTAATTCAAAACGTGTTGCGCGTTTATTGACAGGATTGTGGTCTTTTTTTGGAATCGATAGGACCTTGCGCCTCGATTGGCTTCGACCACGGATGGTCGGGGGCTGCGTGAGGCGAAGTCGACAGTCCCACCCGAAAATCCACATTGGCCAAGGCGCGCTGTCGCTGCGAAGCAGGAATGAGCGTGATCACGGCGAGTCCCGCGTTACAGCGTGAGGGAGGAGTTTGCGCGCTGTCGCTTATCACCGCTGCTGATCCGGCGCGCGGTGCGAGCCTAGGTCGATGCAAGGCCAGCAGCGCTTCCGATTTCGGATGAGCCGCCATGCTGGCTCCCTGCTAAACCACAAGTTCACAGCGCGAAAGCTACTCGAGGAATTCTCTATTCCACGTGAAATGTTGGTAATTCTCTTTAATGGCCTATCCATGCGTCCGTAATGCTTCCGCTTATAACTTTGCCATCCGTCGCTGGTGTCTGCGACGTAGGATCGGTCGAACCCAGCCTCTGCGCCCGCAGGGACTCTGCTGCCCGAAATGGACTATGCTTGGACACCACTACTTTGCCCGGAGGCCGCAGGTGCTGCAGCTATCGGTGCGACTATACCTGGGACTGCCGCAAGCACTGCAAATCTGGCCAATCACCTGCGATGAACTACAATGAGGAGCATCGTCCTTGCGGGCCTACAGCACGAGCAGTTGCCGCGCTTGATCGCGATCCCGCCGGATCATCGCGTCGGCCACATCGAGTGCCGACCATGGACCGGGCGGATATTTGCCAAGGCGGATTGTTCGCAATCATCGAGCAAATTGCTGTGTGCCGGGATGCGAACGACGACAGGCTTCTTGAGGTGGCAGTCGACCCACGGGCAAGCACGATTCTCAGCTATGCAGCTGTAGAACCCCAATGATCAAGCCCGCCTGGGCAACGCCCACCCCGACAACCCTGTCCCTGTGACTTACACTCGATACTGGCGCGCACGATAATTTTTTTTGGTGCTTCTCAGCAAATGCACGGCGAGCCGCAGGCCTCGGTCAGCTGAAAGGCAAGCCATTCCGCATTGGGACCGCATTGGGATGGGCTGTCACACCCAGCCACAGAAGCTCGCGTCGTGATTGCCGCAGGATGAGAAGTCCATACAGAAGCCCAAACGAGATCGTCGGTACCACGAACATGTCGATCGACGCGATGGCGGCGGCGTGATTGTGAACAAAGGTCCTCCAGTCCTGCGACGGCGGCCGTCGTCTTTTCGCCATGTACTTCGCCACGGTTGTCTGGCCGACATCCATGCCGAGCTTAAGGAGTTCACCGTGGATGCGGGGAGC
>JASHRR010001118.1 GCA_030037185.1 Xanthobacteraceae bacterium
ACAAGTGGTTTTGCAGATACTCGAATACGAAGTCGACGTCGGCGGAATGGAAGTTGGTCTTATAGGAGAGCGTGCCGTCGTCATCAAGCGAGATTGCACGTTGGGCAGCAAATCCGCAAATGACGCGCTTGATTCTCATCTTGACGGCGTCCTTTCCGACCTTGTCAGTGCAAACTTGGCGTATGCCCCCGAGCGCACCACTATTGCAATAGCCCTCCAGGTCCCACATGATTATATCAGCTGTGGAAACGTCGGACCAGTCGAGCCTGGCCGTGAGACTCGTGTCGCACGTCTTGTTGGTGCTATCGGCATGCCCGATGAGGCGCTCGTCGCCATGGGCCTCCAGCTGTCGAATCCTCAGCGATTGCGGCGGACCACCGTCCGGGCCCGGGAGAAGGAGAAGATCGCCGATGGCGGCTTTGATGCGCCCAGAGGATGGGCGGCCGGCGACAGGCGCGGCGGCGTCGATCTCAATGGTGAGCGCTCGGTCAGCAAGCGTGACCGCGCCGTGGCCGCGATCACGAATGACGATGCGATCGAGGTCCGAGGCCACGGCCCTCTGACCCAGGGGATCGGCGAGCACCTCCTTAAAGGCGATGCCCGCCATCTTGAGGGCATCGGCCACCGCGGACCACGCCGGCGAAGCATCGTCTGAGTGTTTTGCCTCCACGGCCACCCCGATGGTGGCGGCGCGCGCGCGGGTCAGTTCCTTGCCAAGAGCGATGGCGACGCCGTAGGCGGCCGATCTGGTTGCTGGCGCGATCGCCAACGCGTCAGCGACTCCATCGCGTACGACGTCGACATCGCGGCCGTTCGTGGAGTATGGGACTGTTGGCCTTGATTCGAAGCTCGGGTACAGGCTGATCTCGCCGTCAGGGGAGACATGCAACATGTATCTGCCGTCGTCGCGGACCATGTAGACGCTGCCACGCGAGGCCGGCTGCGGCGTCAGGG
Source organism: Xanthobacteraceae bacterium (assembly GCA_030037185.1). Next base: position 955 of record JASHRR010001118.1, read on the forward strand.
CAACAATCTCCTCCGACCCATCGAAGCGCAGCTTCGCCGGCGTGCCCAGACGATCGAGCACGAAGCCCACGCTTCCATCGACCGTACTGTAGTGACCGATGCGCAAGGGGGGACGGCGTTCCGCCGCCACTCCGGCGCCGTAGGTCCCAAGGCCGACGACCACAAACGCCACCACGATGGTGATCGCCACGCCTGCCTTCGGCGCGACCGTTCGCGTCATGGCAGTAATCCCGAAATACGATCCGCCGCGGCACCTCTGTGAGGTCTCGCCTTTACCGCTGTCTGTCATATCGAACACGCCCCCGATGTGCACGCAACACGCGAATATCTTCATGTTGCCGCGAAAAGTGGCGAAAAAAAATGCTGTGCCGCCAGCGGTCCGCAGCTGCCGCAGCCCCTTTTGTTTACAACTGATCGAGCGCGTCGTACCAGTGCCCCGGGGCCCCGCCGCCGCACCAGGCGGCTGGTGCACTTGCTATCGGACAGCGGCAAACCCAATAGCGCGCCCAGCCCGAGCAGCCTTGCAGTGCGCTGTCGGCCCGACCCTTGTGGTCGCCCGGTGCAACAGTGGTGGCTGTCACGGGCCCGTAATGCCTGCATTAACGTTTGGTAAAAAGTTAACTTGTGTTAACGTGTGGTCGCGCGCGGCTCATCCGGCCGCGCCTGGCTCCGACCTCGCGAATGCTCCTCATTCCCGCGAAGGTCGGGGCCTCCACGTTGTCGCCAGCATTGCCGGCGCCTGCTCGGCGTGCAGCGGTCGCCGGCGCGGCCGTTTGTGACAAGAAAAGCCCTAGCGCCCCGTCGACGTCCGCAATGCCTTTCCCGCCCTGCACACCAGAGGGTCGGGCCGCCTTTGCGTTTGTCCGCTGATTCGCGACATCGAGCGCGGCCGGCTCTCGTTCCGCCGCCATCGATCGCGCGACTCTCGCGCGCCGAACGTAGTCGAGACATAGGCCTGCACTTTGTTGACATTGTCAGGGCGGGACCAGGTCGTAGGCGAACGACCGCAACAGGTCCGCTGATACCCGTGAGCCGCCGATGATCGACGAGTCGGGCCAGAGATGGCGTCCCGAGCGAACCATGTTTGCGGTTCGGCATAGCCGTCAGTCGGAGCGACGAGAGGAGGGTTGGCCCTCGGTCGCCAATCCCACACTCTGTCAACTTCAGACGCCGTGTCGCCGCGACAGCCAGAGGAGGCAACTCCGCTAGCAGGTCACTTGGCCGCCCGAGACGGCTCAAGCACAATCCTTGCGAACTTCACGCAGCGAACCGACCACGAGTGCCTCTAACTGATCGATGCGGTATCAAAGGCGAGTGCCGTTGCTGATCCGTAGCTTGACAATCGCATCTGGACGCCATTCAAAGTCGAAACTGCGCGGTTGGGCGGAGTACCACTTCGGCACGCATGCGTAGGCCTACCGAGAAGCCGACAATCATGTCCGGCAATCGGAGACGGCACTTCCTCCGCCGTCGGCACAAGATGCAATCGAGCGGTACCCGCAGATTTTCCTTCAAGGAAATCCATGGACCCCTCGGCGTCTCGTGTCTCCAACGGATGCATTTGAAACCACTGCCACTTAAGACGCCGGCATGGACCGAACTGACGCAATGACATGCGATGAAACCAGTCGGAGAGCTGGATGTCGGAAATCGGCACGTCAGGTTCGAAGAGCGGGGATGGGAAACGGGCGATTGGCACGGCCTCGCACACCGCGCCCATCCTTGGACTCTACTTAACCCTGGCTCTCCGCAGGCTCATCGAGAAGAACGACTTCATATGTGTGCGGATCGATGCGTGAAGCGTTCTGGAGAAACTGTGCGAAGTCCGATCGATGCCTATTTAGGAAGGCATCAAAGTGCGCCTGGGATCGCCAGTGGGCATAGTTGATGACCCGAGTACCATCCATGCTTTTGTGCAGGGCTGTTCCAATGTAACCGGGCTCATCTCTCACCGCTTGGGTGAAACGAACCCACTGATCGATGAGGGCCTGCTGCTTCTCAGGGGTCGTCTCGAAGACGTTGATCAATGTGACGACCTCCCCATCTTTGGAAATGCGCATGTGTTTCCCCCCATCATCGACACGCTGCTTGCTTATGCGTTGAGTTGTTTACCTACCTCGTGCCACGGCTTAAAGTTGCCCGGCGCCAGGATTTCTCCGACCGTGTCCTGAGCCTCCTTAGGCTTTTCTTGGATGGTGCCGCACCCCCGTATCGGTGTCCGTTCTTACGCGAGGAGTACGGTCCGAACGGTATGCCAAGGAAGTGTGGGCATCTTTCGGCTGCGTTTTCGTCTCATTGAGCGTCAACCCAAGCTTGGTTGGTCATCACGGCCTTCGTCCGCGCCAGGCCTCGACCGTGTATCCGCGGCTGAGGATGACGAAGTCGTCGGCATTTCCCCGCTCGCATGGCCTTCCCGGATTAGGTGGCGGGTCGGCGTCCCCGATTTTCTTTAGAGGCCTGCTCAGGTTTCACTCACGTTACGGCCGCCCGGCTGCTCAACCGCTTCACGCGTGTGACACGGCTTCGACCCGGCCAGTTGCCCAGCCGCGCCGCTCGTCAGCTACCGGACCGATCGACTTATCTGGGTGGATTCTTCCTCCGCTGGTTATCCGAGCCCTCGGGGCGCACACCTCATTAACCATGTTTGGCGACAGACAACGTTACCGAAGTCGCGGCACTGAACCTAAGCCTCAAAGACATGCATTGACCCCGCCCATGCAACGCTATATCCTTGAACTTTAAGTAGATATCGATTTCGTGCATCGGGGCTGGCGATGGCCGGAAAGACGATTACGCGCGCAGATCTCTCCGAGGTCGTTTATCGGCAGATAGGTCTATCGCGAACCGAGGCCGCAGCGTTCGTCGAAATCGTGCTCAAGGAAATCACGGACTGCATCGAGCGCGGCGAGGCCGTAAAGCTCTCGTCGTTCGGCTCCTTCGTGGTGCGCAAGAAGGGGCAACGCGTCGGCCGTAATCCCAAAACCGGGACGGAAGTGCCAATCGCGCCGCGATGGGTTATGGTGTTCAAGCCGTCGGCAATTCTCAAGCAGCTCATCAACGCAGCTCCAGGCCCCAATCCCGGCAGTAGCACGCCCCGCTATGCCGCGTTCTCAGAAAAAACTTCTCCCTCGACCTAAAGGCGAGCCGCATTGGCCTCTGCTAAAGGGTGGCGGCTTGCACATCGACCACCCGACCCTTGGCGTCCGTGTCATCGTGGTCGCCGGCGATCAATGCCCAGTAAGCTGTCGGTTCGGAGGCCCCGACGGCCATCTCGAGTACACCGTGTCCGGGGCAACTGATTGCTGCACTGCTTTGCCCCCTGAGTTGCCTGTTTCGCCTCGAAGCATCCTGACATAGCTCGCGTACGCCATGAACTTCGTCGGCAGTCGAACCCTCAGTTGACCATGGGGTCTTCGCATCGGTTCCCTTATCGTCGTTGCCGTCAATACGCGCTCGTTTTCAACAGTCCGGGTGTGAGCTGGATAGGCGGCATCGAGAAGCTTGAGAAATTCGATGAATTCGCAACTGCGATGACGGTCCCTGACGAGCGCGTGAACCTGACCGCTGAGCAAATCAATACCGGCCAGCAAACTGACGGTGCCATGGCGCTTGTATTCGTGATCGCGTGGGAAGGTCGCGCGCACGCCGAGCCCGGGTGGCAGGTCCGGCGCCATGTTGGCAATCGCCTGAATTCCGGGCTTCTCGTCGTACGAAATGATCGACGGCGTCGCTCTTGTTTGGCTGCTGCCGCGGTCTCCTTGATGAGCTTGACCTCGCGATAGACACACAAAACCTCAGCCATCTTCTGCTTGAACTCCGGGTCGCGGCGCTCCAGGTAGTAGCGGACCTTGTGCGGCTTGATCTCCTGCTGGTTGAGGATCTTACACAAGGTGCCTTGCGCCAGCTTGGCGAGGCAGAGATGCCCCTCCGCTGGCCCATGCTCACGCACATGGCGAGCGAGAAGGCGTGTCGTCCACAGTTCGTGCGGATAGCCGAGTTCTTTGGGCAAAAAACGACAGGCTTTCCCGAGAGGCCAGCAGCATCCGCGCCCTCTCCACCCGGATCGCCGGCTCCGAACGCGAGCGGCTAATCTCCTTCAACGCCGGGCGGCGGCCGGTCATCGAGCGCCGCCATCGGGCCTTCGACTGCGGCTCGCTCCATGGAAGTAGCGGTAGCGCGTGCCCTGGGCGTGCACCATCAGACGGTCCAGCGCTGGGGAAGGCACCGACGATCACTGCCGAGGCCAAGGCCTGGATCGCGGATTTGGCTTGCCGTAAGGCCATGTCGTTCACCGCCAATTCAATCGATCGCCGCCATCCCGCCATGACTTTTTATCCATGCTGCCGAATCACTGTCAGCTTACATGTCATGGCGAAAAACGGAATCCTCGCGCATCGCGAGTAAGGATCAGTGTCAGGGAATCGCTGTACTAGCAATGAGTGGCGGGCATGACCGCAATTGGCCCGGGGCTGCCGGGTTGGGCGCTGCAGCATGTCGGCAGCTATCTCGGGTGAAGCCGCTGTGGCTCATGTCGCTCAGGCGGCGCAGCCAAACGGCTCGCCTCCGCTGGGAGAAGTTCACCCGGCTCGTCGCCCCCTTCTTTACCGCCAATCGGGACGCTACACCCGCTGCCAGGTCAAGCTTCGACGCCAAAACCCGAGGGAGGAGCCCGGTGGCGCACGCCGGGATCTGTGCGGGGGCGGGGAGCAATCCTAGTCTACCGCGATCCTACGGTTCATTCCGGCTTCGCACGGGAGAGTTTGACTGTAGTGGAATGGGAGTACGAGTGATGGATCTTGAGCACGCTCTGGAGCACTGCCCTCGCGTTCGGTTGTTCGATCAACCGACACCGATACAGCGCTTGAAGCGCGTAGAGGAGGCGCTTGGGCTGACCGCCGACGGCATTGCCCTTTATGCCAAACGCGACGACCACATGTCGTTGGGCGGGGGAGGCAACAAGCTCCGGAAGCTTGAATTCCTCCTCGGCGACGCTGTGGCCGCCGGCGCCGATACGATCATTACGGTCGGGGGCCGCCAATCAAACCATGCCCGCCTCACAGCCGCGGCTGGCGCCCGTCTCGGACTGCGCTGCGAGCTCGTCCTCGTACGTATGGTTCCGCGAGACGACATCGATTATGTCGAAAACGGCAACATCCTTCTCGATAGCCTCTTTGGTGCCGTCGTTCACGATCTTCCTGCCGGCGCCGATGCGCTCGCCTACGCCAACGAGCGCGCTGCGGCGTTGCAGACGCAGGGTCGCAAGGCCTATGTCGCCCCTTCGGGTGGCTCATCGCCGACCGGATGCCTAGGGTACGCGGCTTGCGCGCACGAGATTCAGTGCCAGGCGGAAGCTCTCCAGGTGGAATTCGACAATATCATCATTCCGAACGGCAGCTCGGGCACCCACGCCGGGCTGGCGGCCGGCTATGCTGCCCTCCAGCGATCTCCCGCCGTGGTGACGTCTTTCGCCGTCCTCGCCGACGCAGACGCCACGCGCTATGCGACCATCGAGAAGGCGCGCGCGACGCTGGCGTTGCTCGACGACTCGGCCTCCCTTGAAGAGACTGCGATCGATGTTCGCGGCGGCCAGCGCGGCACCGGATACGGCATCCCTACCGACGCCATGCTCGAAGCCGTGCGCCTGCTCGCTTCCGCGGAAGGGTTGCTGCTCGACCCGGTCTATTCAGGAAAGGCCTTCGCCGGCCTGGTGGCGGCGGTCCGTGCCAGGGAAATCCGGCGCGGCGTCAACCTCCTCTTCATCATGACGGGAGGCACGCCGGGATTGTTCGCATATCGCCGGGCCTTCAAGGCCGCCTAGCGCATCCCGGCACCGGCCGCGCGGTTGCACAGTTGCCTCTACAAAATCTGTGGTGTCGAGAAGATTTTGCCCTTCTGGTGACAACGAGAGTTGACGTCTCTTGTTGTGCAGGTTTTTCGGACGCCGGCACGATGAGACTCTCCATGGCTGAGGCGACCGGCGTCCGAAAAGCGCCAAGGCACGAAGTCGCGGAAAGCGGAGCAGGGCAGCGCGGCAAAGGTCTACGAGGATTTAATCATGGCGCGTGAGGTGGAGGCAGGTGCTGAGGTCACGGCGCTCGGCAGGCCACAACTTTGGCGTCATGGCATGAGCTTGGCGACGAGCTTCTGCTGTGCGGCTCGCGCGACTTTTCCGACCTTGCCGCCTACCAGCGCTTCGTCGACCAAGTGGTCGGGCGCCGCAACGCCCGCAACCGCAAGCGCATCGAGATCGAGCGCACCGCGCTCAAGCCGCTGCCCGGACGGCGAACCACCGACTATAAGGAGGCGCGTGCTCGTCACCATCTCCCGCTCTGGAGCGGATGGAGCGATTGATCCAAGCTATCAATCGGGGCGCAGGCATCAGCCGCTTCTCGACGGCAATGGTGGACACTACCGCCTGGCCGAAGCCGGCTATCATTTCCGTGCCGGAACCGAAGCGGAATGCTTCGGCCGGTTCGAGGATGCGGTGCGCGACGGCCGTTGGATCATCGTGCCGCTGTGGCATCCCCAATTTCTCCACGCCCGTTACCGCATCCGCACCCTGGAAGAACCGCTCGGCCTCTTGGGCGGCGTCGATCAGGCGACGCTGCTGGTCCGTCATGACGCGGAGGAACGGATCGGACGAGCCGCGCTCGATGAACTGGCGCGACTCCATCTCGGAAATGCGCGGGTCAGCGCGCTCGACGA
>JASHRR010001119.1 GCA_030037185.1 Xanthobacteraceae bacterium
AGCAAGGGGCCGCTTCCGCTCAATCCAGCATAGGCGAGCCAACAAGAAATCGCGATCAAGGCCAAGCCGATCGCAAGCATCACATAGCCGTTCCCCGCGCGAAGCTGCTTATCGACAAATGCGCTACGAGCCGGCGGAGCGGGAATGATCGAGCCGGACATGATTGCACCTCCCTCTTCACGATATAATTATGATATCACAAATAAATCAAAGTCAATCCCTCCTCGCGTTTCTGTGGTGCCGAGCCCTCGGGAGGCGCGGCACTCAAATGCTTATTTCAGCGCCACAAAATGCAGCCTTCCAGCCACGAGGCTCATGGGTCGTCGGTTTTTCGTGTGCGGCACAGGTCGCCAGCTTATCTGGGGTACACCGGACGTGCTGCCAAGGTAGCCGCAAGGCAGCCCGTGACCCGATGCCGGAGTGGCGTCCTCTCGATTCGGGTCCCGCGTTCAGGACATCAGGCACGGCCCGCCGATGACGCTAGCGGACGAGCTGGCTTACCGAGCCACCCACCTGCATCGTCTGATGCATCGCATCGCTGAGCATCTCGTCAATGGGGAGGATCGTGAGCCATGATCGCTCGCTCGTGTGGAAGCTCTGTGGGCGGGACACGGTCTCAAGCACGACGACACGAAGGCCCGCGCTGCGGAATCTCTCGATCGCGTCGCCATTGAAGAGTCCATGGGTGCACCGGAGCTCAACATCGCGTGCGCCTTCATCCTGAAGGCGCTGCGCTGCGCCGATGATCGAGCCGCCCGTATCGATGATATCATCAAACATGATGACGCGGCGGCCCTTCACCGGTTCGCCGATGACATCCAGCGGACGCGTCGCTCCCTTCTCGCGCTCCTTATCCACGATCGCGATCTGATAGCGCGAACCGACCGCTTTACGGATCCGACGGGCATATTTCGATGCGCCGAGATCAGGTGCTGCAATAACCGCATTCGCAAGAGCCTCGCCGCGTTCCTGCCTGAGATGTCGGATGTGATCGACATAGCCGGGCAGGTTCGCGATCGGAAGCCGCACGAATCCTGTCTCCTGTGCGGCGTGCATATGATAGGTGATGATCGTGCGTATGCGTGAAGAGCTTTCTTCAATGAGTCGGAGCACGACGGCCGCGGATATCGAAGCCCGCTCGTCTGGTTCGCGGCGATCCTGGCGCAGATACGGAATGTTCGGGAAGACGCAGGTGATCGAGGCGACATCCGAGCGGGTGAGCGCATCGGCCGAGAGGAGATACCTCATGAGCGCGATGTTCGGATCCTCCGCCTGCAGGTCATGCAGGAAGTAGACATGCTTGCCTCGCACGGATTGCGGCACGTCTGGCAGGATTTCTCCGCTGGGAAACGTGCTGTATTTCATCTTGCTGTAGGAAACCTGAGCTCCATTTTCGTGTAGCCGCTTGATGATCCTCTTCGCGAGATCCTCCCGCCACGGGGAAAAGACCACCTCGAAGGGTTCCTTGTTGCTATGGAAGTCGGGCATGTCGCTCATCACGGAACCTCAAGGGTGCAAGGCGGGCGAGCGGCGTGTTGAGTAGCCGACAAAGTTTCAGTTCGTCATGAACATCAAAGTGGCGAACGAACTTGGTTAACAATTCTGCAGTCGATCTTAGTGCGGGCTGATAGGTTGGTCGAGTAATGCGCTCTGTAAGGGCATCTTATTGCGGCTGCTAAGGTCGGTTTGCTCAGCCAGCGGGGCTCAATGGTCGCCCGCCCACCCGAGCCCAGCGAGCGCCCCAGGCTTTGCAAATTAGCATACTGCCTCGGGATCACGCGCCCCGGAAGGCTACAACCCCTCATTTTTGGGATATCGTCATTGGTAGGCTGTTATTGTATTGCGTGGTTTGTCGCATCGACTGGTATGGAAAGGTCGCCGAACCAAGCGATTCGGCGACCTGCAGGCGACGCTAATCATTGCCTAGGGCGCAATCCACATGGTGTTCCGTGACGGCGCGAATCCGACCGGGACAACAGCGGTTTCCTTCAGAGATGGGATATCGACAACCGATACGTTATTCGTCTGTGGATTGGCGACGTAAACGGTCCTGTCGTCAGGCGATATCACCAGCCAGTTCGCGCCCTTCCCGCTAAGAGGGGCACCTCCCAGCAGCTTCAAGTCCGGCAGCGAGAACGCGTAGACGGTACTGTTTCGCGAGCTGTTGACCAGCAGTGTCTTTTGATCGGAAGTGATGCCAATGCCGTGAGAGCCCCCTCTGTTCTGTAGCGCGGGGGCTATGTCGGGAAGCTTAACGAAAGAGCTCACCACGTGCGTGTCGAAATCGATCACCCGAAAGCCGTTATCTCCGCCATTTTGAGCATATATCTTATCGGTAGAGCCGTCGGGTTTCTTCGAAATCGCCATCGGCGAGGCGGCTGGATTCATTGAAAACGTCCAGGCGATCTCGTCAGTTTGCGTGTCGATCACGCTCCCCAGGTTCGTCGGCGCAGAGACCCCGCATTTGCAGGCCGGAACTTCATTTCTGTTGGCTCCAGCAACCACGTACTTGCCGTCCGGGGTGATGTACAAGTCATGGATGCCGCCCGGGATCGAGATGCTCTTGATCTTTTCAAGCGAGGCGGTGTCAATAACGTCGACGCCGCCGCTCGGCTCAGCCTGGAGCTGCGGGAAGTTTGAGACGACGTCCCACCTCAGGTTGATCGACACATACATCCTTTTCCCATCGGGGGTCAGTTGAACAAGGTTGGGTGACCCGCTCAGAGGAATTCGTTTGGTGATCTGTAAAGTCTTCCCGTCGACAACAAGGAGCGACGCCGTGGATTCTTGAGCGATGTAGATTTGGCTGTTGTCCTTGGCTACGTTAATCCCATGGGCCATTTCGATCCCCGGGATCTCTGCCACCACCTTGTTCGTGGCGGGATCGATGATGGAGACGACATCCCCGGCAAAGTTCGTTTGGACGAGCCGCAGCTTGGGGTTGCCCTTCATGGCCGCGTAAACCGCCACATTCGCTTCCTGCGCGGCCAGGAATGAACAGGCCAGCGTGCACAGGAGGATCCCGGCTAAACCTGTGAGACCCCCAAGAAACATCTGCTTGTTTATCATGTTCATCATCCTTTCTTAGAGACTACTGTCCTCCTGAAGGCTTCAGCAGGAGGCCCCTTTTCATCAGGAGACAAGTGCCTGGCAGGTCACTTCGCCCCCATCACCCATGCCCTCAAAGTCTGCCAGTCCGGGTCGTTCTTCGAGGCGAATTGCTGACCGCCGCCGTGACGTGCATCGCCACCAGCCGCTTCGGCGAGAGGATGCTTGATTAGCAGGCTGTCCTCGTAGCCAGGGACAACCACCCTCTGGACCCACTGGAAGTTCTGACGCGATTGCTCTTCATTCCAAGTCGTGGCGCCGGGCGACAGCGGCACCAGGTGCATCGTCATAACGTTGTTGACCGTATGGCAAGCGACGCACCGCGTATGGCCTTCGCGCTTGTGAAGGAAGACCGCCTGTACCTTGTCCTTGAAAAACTGGTAATCGAGCGTCGGCGAAGCTGCCTGGCTGTTCGCCGGCCTCACCGAGGCACCAGAAGCCAACAGCAGGCACGCTGCGACGGCCAGATAAGACGAGGCCTTCTTCATTTGGTGCATAGGAACCCTCCCGAATTTTCTGTGATTTATGAGATATGTGGCTGCGCCTGGCACAGCCACAGGGTCTTGAGCGACGAAGCCTGCCGACGGCGTGCGGGCTACCGCATAGGGCAGGATTTCGGCACGTCCCGCCGGCAGCACCGACGAAACGTTACATCAGCTCCCGAGGCTCAGAAAGAGGCAGCAATTGGCCCGACGCTGCCGACTTGGGCGGTGCAGCAATAACGTCATTCGGGAAGGGCGGCCGGACCCAAAGTTCCCTGGCGCGAGGAGCGCGGCTCGGACCGGTACTGCCATCTGCCCC
>JASHRR010001120.1 GCA_030037185.1 Xanthobacteraceae bacterium
CGCCATGATGGCGGCGGCATTGCCGAGCATGCCGATCTTGACCGCAGCTACGGCAAGATCTGAAAACACCGCGTCCATCTGCGCCGCGATAAATGCCGGCGGCACCTCGTGAATGGCATTGACGCCATTGGTGTTCTGGGCGGTCACGGCGGTGATGACCGAGGCTCCGTAGACACCGAGCGCAGAGAACGTTTTCAGGTCGGCCTGAATGCCGGCGCCGCCGCCTGAATCCGAACCGGCGATGGTGACGGCGATCGGCGTCATCATGTGCCGGTGCCTTCACATCCGCCCGCTTTGCCGCAACCGGGAGGAGAGTCGCAGCCCGGATTGAGCGAAGCGAAACGGGAACGGCCTGGCAAAGCGGCACCGGTGCCCCGGGTTTCGCTGTTGCTCTGCCGCAGGTCCGGCGGCGTCACGGCCCGCGCTCTTGCCTTTGGCCGTGTGCCCCGACGGCAGGGACTTTGGGGGCATGCTTCCTGAGCGCCGCATCCACAACGGCGCGCAGGTCCCGCGCGGCGGCTTGCGGGTCCGGGCAATGAGACAGCGCCGAAATCACCGCCACGCCGGCGGTGCCGGCTGCGATCACCGGCTCGGCGTTCGCTGCCGTGATGCCGGCGATACCGCAGGAGGGGAAGTTGCCGATGCGGCCGCGCAAGACCTGGACGACCTGGCGCAGGCCGTCGAGGCCGATAGGCAGCTTGCCAGAGGTCTTCGAGGTGGTGCTATAGACGCCGCCGATGCCGACATAGTCGAGAAGCGCGAGCGGCGCCGCGGCGGCCTGTTCGGCCGTGCGCACCGACAGGCCAATGAATGGTGCCGGCCCGAGGGCGCGGCGCGCTTCCTCCACGGCCATGTCCTCCTGGCCCACATGCACGCCGTCGGCCCCGGCCGCGAGCGCCACGTCCACCCGGTCGTTGACGATGAGCGGCACGTTCAACGGCGCGAGCGCGGCCTTCAGGGCGCGCGCCTGTTCGATCATGTGAGCGACGCTGTTCACTTTGTCGCGCAATTGCACCATCGTCGCCCCGCCGGCCGCGACCGCGCGGGCGAGGCGGACGAGGTCATGACCGCCAGTGTTTTGCGGATCCACAATGGCATAGAGGCGCAGGTCGAGTTGTTCCATTGGCTTAGTCCGAAGCCGCCTCCTGCCCGCCCCCGCATCCCCGGGAGGGCAGGGGAATGCGGGTCGCTCATTCTATGTGGATATTGTTCTTGGTGATGACCTCGCGCCAGCGCGCGGTTTCGGCTGCAATAAAGGTCGCGGTTTCGGCCGGGGTCGTGCCGACCGGTTCGGCGCCGAGCGAGCGGTATTTCATCTCGACATCGGGCAGGCTCAGCACGTCGGCAAAATCTGCTGCCAGCCGCCGCGCAAGCTTTGACGGCATTTTTGGCGGGCCCGCCACCGCGAACCAGGACGTCGAGATGAAGCCCGGCAATCCGGCCTCAGCGGCGGTCGGGACATCCGGCATCAGCGCCGCGCGCTTGGCGTCGGCGACCGCCAGCACCTTGAGCTTGCCGTCGCGATAATGGGGCAGCGCCGGCGCGATGTTGCCGAAGAAGACATCGACGTGGCCGCCAAGCATATCGTTGATGACGAGATTTTCGCCGCGGTACGGGACATGCACCATGCGGACTCCCGTCATCGTCATGAACATGCTGCCGGTGAGGTGCGGCGTCGATCCGTTGCCCTGCGATCCGTAGGTGATCTGGTCGGGTTTCTTTGTGGCCAAGGCGATCAGCTCCGCAACCGAATTCACTCCGATCTGGGGACGCACAATGATCAGGTTGGTCACCGCGGCGAGGATCGTGATGGGGACAAAATCGTCAGGCCGATACGACAGCTGCCGATAGAGGCTCTGATTAATCGCGAGCGGCCCCGGCGGGGTGATGAGCAGCGTATGGCCATCGGGCTCTGCCTGCGCAGCGAGGTCGGCCCCGATATTCCCGCCAGCCCCGGTCTTGTTTTCGACAACGATGGGTTGGAGCCATTTAGCGGTCAGCTTGTCGGCCGCTATGCGAGCGAGCACGTCGTTGATGCCGCCGCCCGGGAACGGAACGACGAACCTGACGGGTTTAGCCGGAAATCCAGGCGCAACCTGGCTGCGCGCCGGCAATGCCGTTGCGGCCAAAATCGCCAGCACAGCAAGCGCCCTAATGCCAAAACTCATGCAACGCTCCAAGCTCGAGTTAAGCAGGATACGCTTTGCACCGCTTCACGCAATCGCGCAAAACGCCGAATCGAACAGAGATCCGCCACAACGCCGGTCACGCCGCGGCGCCGCAACGGCTATGCGGTGTCCGCGGTTCCGCCGGAGGCTGGGGCCGGATATTGTAAGGCCGGGGGAGTGAACACAGAGCCGAGAACTTCCGTGCCGTTCCGCAATGTTTGCTGTTCGTGGATCATCGCTTCGGCCATGGCCCTTGTGATCCCGGCTTTGGCTTTGACCCGCGGCGCCTGGGCGCAGACCTATCCGGATCATCCGGTCAGGATCATCGTGCCGATTGCTCCGGGCGGCGCCTACGACATCATCGGCCGCCTGCTCGCCAACAAGTTGACCGAGCAGACCGGTCAGACTTTCTTTGTCGAAAACCGCACCGGCGCCGGAACGCTGGTGGGCACTCAGGCAGCGGCAACCGCGCCGGCGGATGGCTACACATTGATGGTGGGCGGGCTTAGCAACCTCATATTCAATTTCGCCCTTTACCAGAAAGTACCCTACGAGCCTGACGATTTCGTTCCGGTGGCGCTCGTCTACAGCTTCCCCTACGTGATGGCGGCCCGCCACGATCTGCCGCAAAAGGATCTCGCCGAGATTATCCGCTATGGCCGCCAGAGTCCCGGCAAGCTCACTGTCGCGCATCCGGGCTCGGGCAGCGGCCAGCAGATCGTCGCCGCGGCGTTTATGAGGCGGACCGCGACCACCATCGTGGAGGTGCCCTATCGCAGCGCCCGGGCGGCCTATCCGGATCTGATCGCCGGACGCGTCGACCTGCTGTTCGACGCGCTGACCACTGCTCTGCCTTATCTCGTGGCGCAGAAGGTACGCGGCGTGGGACTGCTGGCGCCGCAACGCTACTCCAAAATGCCTGATCTGCCGACGATGGCGGAGGCCGGGGTTCCTGGCCTCGACATCGAGTCCTGGATCGGCCTGTTCGCACCCGCCGGCACCCCGCCGGAGGTACTCGGGCAACTGCGGCAGGAGACGCGGATTGCTGCGGCCGAACTCAAGGGAACCTTCGAGAGGACTGGCGGTGCATTGATGCAATTGCCGGTCGCCGAAACCGACAAGTTCATCAAGTCGGAATTCGATTTGTGGACCAAAGTGATCCGCGATGCATCAGGATTGATCGGGAAGCATCATGACGCTGAGATTCCTTGATTTTCTGACGCTCCGCCGCTATTGTTAGTCGCCTTGAAACATCGGGAAGCATCAGGAGTGAAGATCCCAACCGCTTCCCAGATCGCCTGATTCCCCGGTTTTCTGCTTCCCACGCTTCCCAAAGAGGGCTTCCCATGAAGTTCACGAAGGCATCCGTTGCCACGCTGCAGTTGCCGGCGGGCAAGACCGATCATTTTTTCTGGGACGATGCAACGCCTGGATTCGGCGTCCGTCTGCGCGGAACCAAGCGGACCTGGATCGCGCAAATGCGAGTTCACGGCCGCACCCAGCGCCTCGCGCTCGGGGATGTCAGCCAGATCGAATTGGAGCCTGCTAGGAGCGCAGCCAAGAGGTTTTTTGCGGAGTCGACACTGGGCAAGAACCCCGCTGCCCAACGTGCCCAGGCACGCGCCCAGGCGGCCAATACGGTCGGCGCCGTGATCGAAAAATACCTGGCCGCCCGCGAGCCGGCCGCCAGGCCGAACACGATGCGGAATCTCAACCGCTACCTGCGCAAGCTGTTCGCGCCGCTGCACAGCAACCCGATCGATAGCGTGACGCGACGTGACGTTGTTGCCGAAGTCAACCGGATCGCTGAGCAGAACGGCAGGCCCACGGCGAAGGAGTCGAGGGCGGCGCTTTCGGCGCTCTATACCTGGGCGCTGAAGGAAGGCATCGCCGAGGGCGGCAATCCGGTCGCCTACACCAACGACCCGAACGAGGGTGCCAAACCCCGCGAGCGTGTACTGTCGCCGGCTGAGGTCCGTGCGATCTGGCGGGCGCTGCCGGCAAACAATTATGGCCAGCTCGTCCGGCTGCTGTTCTTCACTGGCTGCCGGCGCTCCGAGATCGGGAATCTGGAATGGTCCGAGGTGGACTTCGACAAGGCCTTGCTGACCATTCCCGGCGACAAGATGAAAGGGCGCCGGACCCACCGGGTGCCGCTCGTGCCCGAGGCCATCGAAATTCTGCGATCGATGCCGCGCCAGGAAGGCAACCGGTTC
>JASHRR010001121.1 GCA_030037185.1 Xanthobacteraceae bacterium
AAAGCAGCGGAGCCATCCGTCTATCGGGAATGTCGTGACGGGAGACAAGTGATCTACGAAATCAGGTCGGTGATCGCGACATTGCTGGCCGCTCTGTTCGCCGGCGCCACGTGCTGACCATTGCGGCACCCGCAGGGGCCCGCAGGCATTGCGGTGTGCGACGATTTCCTGACAAAGTATGAGGCCTGCATCTCATCGAAGGGTCCCGCCGCTCAGAAGGCGATGTTTACGGGCGAGGTCGACCAGGCACGCCGGGCGTGGCGTGATATGGCGAAGAATCCGGGGGTCATCCCTCGAGGGCGTGTGCAAGCAGAGCACCGACCAGATCAAGGTCGCGTTTCAAACCTTGCGGCTGTGCATTCTAGCTCCAGTCGCGGCATGTGTAGGATCGCCGTTTGCATGACGGGAGAAGCCCGGCCCCTGCTGAGCGTTCGTGGTGAGGTGGCGCTGGAGGTCCCTCCCGAGATCGTCGAGCTCACGATCACCTGCACCGCCCGCGACCGCAAGCGCGAGCGCGCCCTCGAACTGCTCGCGAAGCGCAACGCGCAATGCCTGGCGCTGCTGAAGAGCTACGGGGACGCGGTTGAGAAGATCGAGACCGGCGGCGTGGCCGTTCACCCGGAACTCGGATTCTTCAGCCGGAAGGAGAAGGTCTGGGCCTACGCGGGCCTGGTCCGCGTGAAGGTCACCATCACGGGCTTCGAGGTGCTCGGCGACCTGATCGCCCGCGTGTCTGACCAGGACATGACCGCCCTCCAAGGGCCGTGGTGGAGGCTCCGCCACGACAGCGCGGTCCACCGTCAGGTCCGACAGGAGGCCGCCCGCGATGCCGTCGTGCGCGCCCGCGAGTATGCCGAGGCGGTGGGAGCGCGCCTGCTGAGCCTGGTCGAACTGGCCGATGAGGGCCTGACGACCGAGGCCCCGGCACCGCGCGCGCCGGCCGCCCCCGCGGGCGCTGCGCTGCGGAGACGCTCCATGGTGTCGGAGTCCGCGCCGATCGATATCGAGCCGCAGGCCCAGGTGGTCCGTGCCCGCGTCGAGGCGCGCTTCACGATCTCCTCCCCCGAGGCGATCTGACTCCTGTCGCCGGCGAGGGACCCCTCCAACGGCGCTTTCAAAGCACCGCGCACCGCTACCAGCCGCCGCGGCAATCTTGATCCGCCATCCTGCGCTTTTCGTAACGCCGGCACTGACCGGGAAAAGCCGCATTCCTCCGCAAGAAGGCGCATCACCGACCGAACGGTCTTAGGGCTTGCTGAGGGCGGCACCTCGACGACCGCTGACGGGCTTGCAGCCAGACAGCGGGAGAGAGAAAGCCGCGGCCGCGCACAACGGCGCGAAGCCGACGCAATCCCAAAACCGGCAGAGACGCGTTGCACGGGTTGAGGAAGGTGTGTTCTCGCTGCGCCCGTGACAAACCGCATCATTGACGCCCGAAACGGGGGCGAAGTCAGTTTTTGGACCGGTCGGATTGCCGACCGATTGCGCGTCACACTCAGCGCGCGAGGGTCCTGAAGTGGAATTTGGGGGGGCGAGGGCGCTTACCGTCGGGGCGGTATTCAAGCAAATCGCCCGGCTGACAATCGCCCACATCGCGTCGAGGTTCACAATTATGCTCATGAATGGTTACACGATGCCCGTAGTCGTCAGCGACCTAACCCGCCTGCCCACACAATTGTATTGCGGGCGGTCTCGGTGGAGTCCTTTTTTGTCCGTTCGTGCTGGCGATTGGGCGTCAGGATCAGCCAGTCGATCCGGCGCCCCGCGATCGAGACCGCGCGATCAGTCCGGCGGCCCAAGGCGCTGCAACCAGGCGGCGGCGTTCCGCCGGATGCAGCAGGCAACCGCCGCATCAGCAACAGGCAGCGATGTTCACCGCGCAAGCAAACTCCAAGGAGCTGATTCACTGCAAGGTCCGCGTTCAAGCAGCGGCCGAGCGTGCTCGCGATCTGCGCCGGATCGCTCCATGTCCATGCCGCCGTAAACAATCCCCCGCCCACCCCACGGCTGCCGCGCGCGTGCCCGCAGCGCGGCAGGTTGGGATCCAACTGGGGTTCTACCGGCAGGACGAGGTGCGCGCGCAATGAGCCCGTCGACAATGTCGGTCAGGCGGCCGGTCGCCACAATGCTGCTTACCTTCGGGGTCGCGGCGGCGGGCGTCGTGGCGTTCTTCCGCCTTCCGGTGTCGCCGCTGCCCGAAATCGATTTGCCGACGATTTCGGTGCAGGCGCAGCTTCCCGGCGCTGGCCCCGAAGTCGTCGCCACCACCGTCGCGACGCCACTCGAGCGTCATCTCGGTCAGATTGCCGACGTCACGGAACTGACTTCGCAAAGCACCGTCGGCGCGACTCGGATTACCTTGCAGTTCGGCCTCAATCGCGACATCAACGGCGCCGCGCGCGACGTGCAAGCGGCCATCAACGCAGCGCGTGTCGACCTGCCGGCGAGCCTGCGGTTGAATCCGACCTACCGAAAGGTCAATCCGGCCGACGCCCCGATCCTCATCCTGGCGCTGACCTCCGATACCTTGCGCCAAGGCGAGCTTTACGATGCCGCCTCGACGGTGCTGGCACCGAAGCTGTCCCAGGTCGAAGGGATCGGACAAGTCACGGTCGGCGGCAGCTC
>JASHRR010001122.1 GCA_030037185.1 Xanthobacteraceae bacterium
ATTGTCGAACAGCCGCGGTGGACGGCACCGGTAGAAGAGGCGCTGCTGGAGCCGGCGCTCGGGACTGCCCGGCGACCGGCGCCAGGGACTGCCCGGCGGCCGACGCCAGAATCGACAATGGTCCTTTTCGCGCAACATCCTCAACAACGGAAGAGGCTACTGGAACACCGGAAGCGGATACAGGAGCCTGGGCGGATGGAGCGGCCGGTGAGGGCTGTTCAACGACCTGGGCGGAAGATGACGCTGAACGCCCCGGAGATTTGGCAGGAGCATTCGCCGTTCCTGCCACTGTGACGGCCATGGCTCCGTTGTCCGTGTACAGAAGGAAGTTGTAGCCGTTGAGAATACTCCTCAGCACTTGCGGCAGCGATCCCTCGTATGTCCCGGACAGCCGCTTATCGAGATTGATCGACAACTGGTAGTGCACACCAAATGCACGGTTTAAAGCCGCCAGGATTTCGTCCAGCGGGGCATCCTGTGCCTCGATTCTGACGGCATTCGGGGTGCCGATAACCTGCATTTCGGCGAGCACCGGTGCCGGAGCAACTGCCAAGGCAGCGCCCAGGAAGACCGCAATCCGCACCCCGTAATGAGGCAAACCGAGGGGGCGTATTCGGACGGTCGCTCGTCTAGGCAATTTGGTAATCTCCCATTTGGCGCGCCGTTCGTAGGCTCCAGCCGACAGGGTAATTATAACACGTTAGTGCCACTTTTGACTGTTGGATCAGTCATCAATGTGATTAGGAATTCGATTTTTTAAGCCGCTGTTGCCTCCGAGTTGCTTGCTCGGAAGCCTCCCTCCTTAGCCAGCGCCAGACGACCCAAGCTCTCAACCCGACAAGGCTACATTGGTTCCCTTCCTGGAACCGATCACGGTCACTTGATGTCAAGAATGAGGGAACCGATCTGCCCGAATGGCGCTCGGCAGCGTGGAGAGCCCGCTGGTGCGCTTCCCGCGCCGGACGCCAGCCCCACGGGAGCGTCGCCACGGGTTGGCCGGTCACCGTGCTCTTATAGGTTACGTGCTGCCGGTGTGTCAGGGCGGCCGGAACGTAGCGGAGCCCAGACATAGGCCGGCCCTGGAGCCCGCAGTTGAGCTTAGGTCACTATCAGCCCGATTGCCCTTGGGGGCGATCCACCGACATCCTGCTTCGGCGATGCAGATGTTGTTCTCTCTCTCTGGTCGCAGTCAGCAGCCGCTCAAGGGCGCTCCCGTAGGCAGGAGGGGAGATTCAACGAGGCGCCGGAACTGCGACATCGTCGCGAGTATCGTGCCGCATGCACGGCATGTGACGTATTCCTCATCCGTTGGGACATCTGGATAAACAACCGACTGAGAGGAACAGTTTGGACAGGCAAATTCGTCGGCCATGGAATTTCGCAAGAGCCCTTAACCCATGCCGCCGGATTAGCGGCCGTTCTTCGGTCAAAATAAACGACCCCGACCTTGGGGAGTTGGGGCGGGGGAGGTAAGGTCGGAGCCGGTCGCCTTGCGGCGGAGTGATGTCTCTTTGACACCAGTTTTCGAGATACCTTAACATAGACTTAACATAACCGCAATCTTGCAGTTGCCCGCGCTGGAAAGCACGGGCAGAAGGCCGGTAGTCATGCGGGGGACATTAGCGTGATCATCTCGCCCTAGGATTGCCTCGGTAGACGCCCGCCAGGCTGCGTGAGATGAAAGCGTCAGGCTCCGGCGCCACGGTCATTGCTGAGGCCGACCGACAATCAGCCGGTTGAAGCTACTTGCCTCGCGGGCCGATACTTGCCGGCGACATAAGCGGTTTCATCATTCGATGCTCGCCTTTGTTTAGCTCTACTTTCGTCCTATTTATGAACGACATATGGCGCGCCGGCCGCCAGAAAGACAAGATATAGCGCGGGTTGTGACCCGTTGCGCCCCTTCGAGCAGAGGTGATCACCGACCGTGGCTGTTCGGACTCCCATCTCCGCATTTTTTCGCATTGATGGCCACTTTCGGCCCACTGAATGTCTCATCTGGCTTGCGTCATACTTCTGACCACGCAGTGACAGCGCCGCACGCGGACCTGGGTCTCCTAAGGTAATTGAAGGAGGCCAAAAATGACGGAGCCCCCTCGAAGACGTCGTCTTAGCGCGGAGCGCCGCCGGGCACTTGAACTGCTTGCCAGTAGTCCGAGCGGAATCACGGAGATGCTCCTGTTCGCATACGGCGTCACACCTCATATGTTGGGCCACCTCCTCCGCAGCGGGCTCGCAACAATCCAGCGTGAGACCATTAAGTCTGGCGACCAGGCGATCGAAATTGGCCGTGTCACGATCACGGACACTGGCCGGCGGGTGCTCGAAGGGAGGCTGGTCGAGCGCAAACGACCCCGCCGCATCCATTTGCGCGATTAGCGGTCTTTCTAGCTCGGGAACTTTCGCCGCTGCGGCCGGTGCTTGCCCTCATGTGGGCGCCCGTGCGCCGGTCCCGGCTTCCGATGTCCAATGGAATCGGGGTCAGCCATCCTATTTCTCCTTAAGCTCCCGCAGGCACCAGCCTGGCAGCGCGTCGGCGAGATGCGGATGCGGTTGCTCATCGCCGCCCAGGGTGACCACGCCGATTGCAGCACCATCCGGCCCCAAAATCGGTGATCCAGACATGCCGGGGTTAATAGACTCACTAGCGCCCATGATCCATAGACGGCCGCCGTAACGCATGACCTGACAATAGAACCAACGGCGATCGAGCGACATCACCAACGCAGGATGACCCAACCATGGCCACGGTGCCGGCTCCCACGGTCGCGGGAGCGGAATCTCGGAAATCGCCAACGGTCGCACCGACTCGACTAGCTTATCATAAATGTTTGCTTGATCGCAGAGTTCCTGATCGCCGGGTTGGCAGAGCACGGCGAT
>JASHRR010001123.1 GCA_030037185.1 Xanthobacteraceae bacterium
CGAGGTCTTCGGCGGCATCGTCGAGGCAATCGGCAAAGGCGTGATGGAGAGCGCGCACTGCTTCATCCGCGTAGCTGGTACGTCGCTACTTCACCGGGTGATTGCCACCCAGCAAAGGCGACGCGGGTGGCGCATGGGTGGCACGACGATTGAGGCTACAGCGTAGCCCCATGGGCGTCACAATGGAAAGCACGTTAGACCTTACCGATGCCGCCGTCCGCAAGATGAGCAAGGCGGCGAAGAAACTGGGTTACTTGACTCACGACCAGGTCAACGCCGTTCTCTCTTCCTCGGACCAGATCGAGGACCTTTTCGTCACGCTCAGTGAAATGTGCATCAATGTGGTCCAAAATGAGGAGGCGGAAACCGAGGAGGGGCGATGACGGCAAGAGCGTCTGACACCTTCTTCAATCTCTCAAACCTGTCAAGGGGACGCGTGTGCAACCAGTGCGGCAAGGTGGGCTGGTGTGACAGTGTGGTTGCCTCGGACATCGCCACGTAGCCATCACCACGTCGCCAGTCGCCAGCCAATGCGCCGGCCCGGAAGGTCGGGGAGGGAGCCACGTTTGCGAGGGTAGCAGGGAGCCGAAAGGCTGAGGGGGTCGGGACGGGTTGGGCTGTCCGCCCTTATGCCTTATGCCCGGCCACTTTGTCCCGTGCGGAACTTCTCTGCTGACGTTGCCAATTTTCGGCAAAAATCCACACGCTCGCAGTCTGCCAACAGCACTTGGCTTTGGCGAAAGTTGTTATTAGATTCGGCGATTGTCGTACCGCAAACAAAAAGCCGAGCCCCGTCACCAAGGCTCGGCAAAATTTCGTGCCGATGGCTTTGATGCCACCGGCGGCGCCTCGCGTTACTTCGATGCCTGCGCCTTGAGGGCCGCGATCTCGGCCTCGGTGCGCAGCGTCATCGCGCCCATCAAGCTGTCGCGGAAGAGCGGCACGGTGACGACGGTGTCTTTGCCGGGCAGCTCAAGCAGCGATACATGTCGGATTTCGGTGCCGCGGACCGGCGTATCAAAGAACGTCCACTGGCCGGCGGCCGGGTTGTAGCGGCCGATGCGATCGGTCGTCCACATGTTGACCCACGCATTGTGGTCCTTGTCGACCGCGATGTGATAGGGCTGGTAGGACGGATCCGGGAGCGGGACGATCGTCGCCTGCAGCGTCTTGGTGTCGATGCGGGCGAGCGAAGAGCCCCACGAATTGCCGACCCACAGAACGTCGGCGTTCTTGTCCGTGCCCATGCGGCGCGGACCTTCCGACCACGGCAGCGGATTGCCGTTCGTCAGCTGGTTGAAGCTGTCGTAGAACGCCTTGGCTGCCGGGGGAACGCGCGCCATCTCGTCCTTGAGGGATGGCAGCACGACTTCCGAGGTCGAATGCGATGCCACGTCAGCCTTGCCGATGGTGTCGAAGGCCATCTGGGCCCACCAACCGTTGCCGTCGCGGTCGCCCGCGGCGCCGTAGGTGCTGTTGGTGCCCTTGGCGTTCTGGAACGGCATCTTCGACTTGAAGTCGGTGAACTTCTCCGTCACTGGGTCGAACATCACGACGCCATCAGGCGCGGATGCCCAAATCTTGCCCTTGCCATCCACGTCCATGGTCACGGCGCCGCCGAGCGGCGACATCGGAGGTGGCGTCTCGTAGACCTTGAACGCGTCGGTCTTGGTCTCGAGCTTGCCGAGGCTGCGGCGGCCCGGATTGATGTCGAACCAAAGGTCGCCATTGGCGTCGCGGGTGAGGCCGTGCGCCGTGGAGGCACCGCTGCCGTTGACCTTGTCGTACTTCAGGTACTTCACTTCGCCGGTAGTCGGGTTGACCTTGCCGATGGTGACAAACCGGTTGGGGTTGTTGACGGTGTAGTAGAGGGTGCCATCGAGGCCCATATTGCCATCATGGGGCAACCCGGCGATGCGCGAGGTGACGCCCCGGTTCCAATCCGAGCCGTCGTTGGTATTGTAGGTAACGCCATAGGTGGCGATGCCTGCATCCGGATTGAGCGGGAGGTTGTAGGTCTTCCACATCACGCGGGCGGATTCGCCGGTCGGCCGCGGACGCTCCGCAAATTTCATCGAGGTCTGACCCGGCCCGCGCGCACGGGCCAGATAAGCTGCGAGTTCTTTTTGATTGTAGTTGATGATCTGGTTCACCCGCGCGTTCGGGCCTGGAATCTGCGGAATGACCTTCATCAGGTTGATGACTTTGTTCCAGCCGGCCTCATCGAACTTGAACTGCAGCGGATAGCCCGGCGTGTGGCAGCCGGTGCACTGGTTGTGGAAAATGCGCTTGATGTTGGCGTCGGCCTCGGTGTCCTCCGGCAGCGCTGCGGCGAGCATTTCGGGCGGCAGCTGGCGGATGCGCTGCTCCGGATCTGTGATCGCAACCAGCTTGAAGTCCTGGTGCTTGGTTGCCGTAAGGGCGACGTTGCCTTTCGCGGTCTCAAAGCCCAGCGTCTGCGCCCAAACGGCGTAGTTGCCGTCCTCCATGGCGGGGAAGTAATACTCGCCGTTCTGGTCGGTGTAGACGCTGGTCTGGATCGTAGACCCGGCCTTCTGGGCGGTGACCAGCACGCCTTCCATCTTCTGTCCGGTCGGCGAAGTGATGGTGCCGGCCAACAGCTGATCGGCCGACGCCGTCGCCGGCGCCAATGCCGCTGCAAGAGCGACAACGCTCGCCAATAACTGTGTTCGTGATGTCATCAGGAACCCCCTTATCGCGGTTCGTGCGTTCGCGGTTCGTGTTCTCCGGGGTCATCGCCTTTGCCCGAGCGGGCGGATGGACTGCCCCGGTTTGTTGGTTATTTTGTCGCAGGATACGCCTCGCTGCCCCTCGAAGGAAGGGGGAACGCGCGCGGCATGACAAATGCCATTGCTTCTGGCGCGGAGCGACCACCCTCTCTCAGTCAGAAGCTGTCTGCCCTCTCCCTTGGTTTAGCCCCCCTGGGGAAGGGTTGTTTTTGGGCAGCGTGGCGAGTGTCTCCGTCGAGGACTTCGGAACATTAGGGCGATATCTTCTCGGTGCGCGACATGCCGACGATCCACGCCAAGCTACCAGACGCGATCGGGAACCCCGACATCCGCCGTGCGTGCTCTGCCGTCGAGGCTATCTTCCGAGCGGGCACTATTCTCGACGAACTGCCCCCAGCCGCCCTGGAGGAGATACGCGACTACTGCACTGCCTGGAACGCCGGCCGCAAGGGCAGCTTCAGCAAGTTTAAGCACGCGTGGATCGACATGGTGGTCGAGCACCTGAACGATCAGCGCTTACAAGAGAACCGGCTGTACACGGCCATTACCGGCAAGGATGTGCCGGGGCTCGACGAGAACGAGCTGCCCAGGCGTTCCAAAACTCCCTGACGCGCGCCATCACCGTCTACCAAGGTCGTCGAGGCCGTCTTTCGGCAATGCGCCGCTGTGAAACTAGCGTCCAAGTGTGAGCCACGCGCCTAGTTCCAACGAAAAAACCCGCACCGTCAGCACAGCAAGTCGATGCTCGTCAAATGGTCGTTTCGCCGCCGCCTCTCCCGTGATGGCAGCCATTCCAATTCGAGGCGATGTCCGAGTGACGAAGTTGCGGCAGAAATCCGCGCCGCCGGTCGCCCGGTTGGCGAGAGCCGCAATGATCCGCGCGCGGGGTTGATGTGTCTACTCGGCTTTTCACAATTGGTGGCACGCGGGCGACGGCGAGTTTGTGTGCATCGATTGCGGACACACGCAAAAAGGTGAGCTGCGGCACATCGAGCCGTCGAGACACATCGGATCATCGCACCTCTTGGCCTGATCGTCATCGCCGCGATGTGTGTGTGTGGGTCGGCTATTTCACAATTAACAGGCCATAGGGCTATCACAGGAGGTGTTTTCGTGCTGCATCAAATAAATTGGTTCTGGGTGCTCATCATCGTCGTCCCCGTCAGCGTGGCGGCGGGCGCGGGCGCGGTGAGCGCGGTGGTCTTCATCTCGTTACAGGTTGCTCGGCACGTCGAGCGCTCCCGCAGTGACCGGTGGTGACAATGCTCGACCGACGTGACCTAGTCACCCGCCTCGACACGCCGCCCATCATCGGCGCGAGGGTGAGAGCGGCGCGGTGGTGGTTGGCGCTGGTCTTGACGGACTGGGCGCACGGGCTAACGCGCCGAGAGACGGGCGATGCGCCGGTCTGGCTGCTGGAGTTCGCAATGGAGCACGTGCGGGCGCAGAGAGTAGTCCCCGAGCGCTCGAAGCACGAGGAGAGTGAGAGTTGAATGCAGAGTTGGTGATGAGGATGAAGACTGTAGCGGTAACACCGCAGTGGATGGAAAGATGAAAAAGATTCTACTTGGCGGTGCTATGGCAGGACTTACGACAACCACAGCGTACGCATTTTGCATGTTACCGGAAGACCCGACCAGCGCCTGTACCATGCTCATGGAATGCTTTCTACTCTTGTATGCAAATGGCGGACATCAATTACCAAAACGCAATGAACCAATACAATGAATGTGAAGAACGCGAACTGGATAGTCAATTACAACCTTTACCGCCTTCTTATGCGCCCCCTGCTCCGCGCTATGCTCCACCCCCGCCGCCGCGATATTCGGTTCCTCCTCCGCTCCCCCCAGCCCCGGCACCGACCTACCGAATTGAAGATGTCGCACCCCAAGTGATTATCAACCTGCTTTCGAGCAAGTCGGATAACGCGGAGGACTATCGGATTTTCTATGCTGCTCCAAACGTCATTTATTACGGAAAACTTATCTCGACCGATGAAGTGCTTCAGCAAACGCAAGCGTATCTGAACCGATGGCCACAACGGGACAACAAGGTCACGGATATCAAGGTTTATTGTTACGGCAATACCACTTGCAACGTCACTGGCACTTTTTCATTCCAGGCCGAAGGCTCGACTCGGAGATCGGTCGGAACCGCGAACTTCCAATATCAGCTGACGAATGGTGGTCACGGTTATATGCTGATTTCCAGCGAAGAGGTCCTCGGCGGCCGGCAAAGACCAGCGTAGTTCCATCAGGGTTGTAGAAAGCGCCGGAGCCGGTCGCCCACTTGCTCATGGGTGAGAAAGTCGCCCTGGTCGAGCGCGGCCTCGCCGCGCTTCACGGCTTCAACGAAGCGGTCCTCTTCCTCGAAATAACGGGCGACGACATCCTGCACGGTCTCGTCGAGTTTACGGCCCTGCTGGGCCGCGCGCTCGGCAAGACGGGCCTGCACATCCGGGGGAAAGTGTACTTCCATGCCCTTCAAGATATTGGAACACCGGTCTGCGGGCAAGGTCCGGGATTCGCACCTGAATGAACAGTTACGGGCGCCGCGGCGGCATGAACCCACGGTACGAGAACGAAAAGTTCCGGGGGCGCATGGATACTGGGAATCCTCGGCCTTCCGATGCTTTTGACGAGAACTGATGGATCAGCGACGAGCCGGGGGTTTCCGCTGTCTTACGCGACAGCGACGAAACTCAGCGCGCTGCGCGAGTTCTGCGGCCGGCGCCGTATGGGGGTCGGCGGCCCATGTACCGCAGGGAGGACCTGCACCTGGCC
>JASHRR010001124.1 GCA_030037185.1 Xanthobacteraceae bacterium
GACAAACTTCTCAGACCCGACGCCCAGTGGCACCGGTTCGGGATTCACGTCATCGGATTTGTCGTCCGACGTCACCAACTTTGCAATGTTCATGCGGTTCCTGGCTCCGCCAACACCGGCCACGTCCACCACAACCGCATCGTCGTCGTCCTCAACGCAGGTTGCGTCGGCAACCGCCAGCTCCGCCGTATCGGCGGCCTCGTCCTCGACCACCACGACCAGCACCACAACCTCGGCCGCATCGGTGAGTCAGGGGCAACAAGTGTTCTCGAACGTCGGATGCGGGGTCTGTCACATCGCCTCTCAGCAGACGAACCCGGTGGGATCAAACTTTGATCCGACCTTCAGCAACGTGGCTTACCAGCCGTTCAGCGACTGGGCCCTCCACACGATGGGCTCGGGGCTCGCTGACCAGGTTTCGCAAGGCAGTGCCAGCGGCACGCAGTTCCGGACCGCGCCGCTGTGGGGTATCGGCCAGCGCACGTACTTCCTGCACGACGGCCGCACCAACAACCTGGTGACGGCGATCACGCAGCACGCGAGCTCGGGGTCTGAGGCCAATGAAGTGATCGAGAACTTCAATATGTTGAGCCAAAGCCAGCAGCAAGCGTTGATTAACTTCCTGCGCTCGCTGTAATTTTGGTTCGACGCCCCATGCGCCAGCTGTTGCTTCTCGGCCTGACGAGCTGCCTCGTGGGGTCACTCGCCTGGTGGTACGGCTCCTCATCGTTGCCGCACGGAGCCGTGCCATCGGCAATGCCAAGTCCCGAGGTTGGAGCGGTCGCGAACGGCCGCTACAACAACAGATATTTCGATCTGTCTTATCCGTTGCCGGACGGATGGACCGAGGGATTAGCCGGACCGGAGCCCTCGGAGGCCGGCTACTACGTTCTGAGCTCGCTGGTGCCAACGGGCGAGTTCGATGGTAAGATCTTGATCGCCGCGCAAGACAGATTCTTTGCGCCTAAGCCTTATAATGATACGGCTGAAGCCGCGAACGACTTTCGCGACGCGGTGGCCGGGGTCGACGGAATGGCGGTCGATCAGCCGGCAGAAATGAATATCGCCAGTCACATGATGCAGCGCGTGAATTACAGCGGTGTCGGGCTCTATCGGGCGATGTTCATAACCGACATCCGCTGTCACTTCGTCAGCTTCAATGTGACCGCGCGCTCGCCTGAGCGGTTGGCGGACCTCGCAGGCACCCTGGAGCATCTTTCCGACGCCGACGGAAAAAACGCCACGACCTCGGCTCCGGTGTGCATCAAGGACTTTGCAGTAGCGGAAAATCTCCTGCACCGCGTCGAGCCAGAGCCGGCTGATCCCAAATTCACCCCCATCCCGGTCCGCATCATCATCGGTCGTGACGGGGCGGTGAAGCACGTCCATGTGATCCACGGCTCGCCTCAACAGCGCAGAAATGTCCAGGAGGCGCTATTTCAATGGAAATTCAAGCCGCCGCGCATCAACGGACAGGCGGTCGAGGTTGAGACCGGGTTGTTGTTCCGGTTCACGGTGGCGCAAAATTGACCCCACCCTTACCCGCTTGCGGGGAAGGTTAACGCGGGGCGCCAGGGAGGCAGGGAGGATCTAACAGCGTTTGCCAAGAGGCGCGAGTCGGACCGCCGCCATGAAAAGCGGCGTCTGTGCGTCAGTATCGTGACGTGATGAGGGGGTGATGAGCACCAATACGATCACGCGAGACGAAAGTTCACTCGGCCTCACTCGGAATTTGCGCGACCAGCGGGCGGATTCCGACCTCCTGAACCCCAGCGGAAGAACCCCGGGGAGAACCGAGGGCCGTGGCCACATCCGATTGCCCTGGCAGGTCGCGACCTGGCTCGCATGCCTCCTGGTCAGCGCAATCGCGTCGACCACCGAAGCCTCGGCCCATGTGAAATGGTTCGTGACGTGCGATGCGGCGGATGATCCGTTGCCGCCGACGGCGGTGTTCACGCCGACCTTCTGGCTGTTCTCGGCCCTGTTCGTGACGCTTCTCTTCGTCGGATGCATGATTGAAGAGACGAAGCTCGGCGCCTCTATCTCACGGCTCCTCGATCAGTGGACCGAGCCGTTGCATAAGCGCACTGACGGTCTATTGCGAGCGGTCGCGGCTGTCTCTTTCACGCTGCTATGGGCTGACGGCAGCATCATTCTCACGCCGGAACTCAAAGGCGGCGGCACCTGGCTGTCGGCCATTCAGGTGCTCGTTCCGATCTATTTGATCGCGCGCGCCACGCTACCAGCCGCCGCGGCCGGCATCCTCGTGCTCTACGGCTATGGAGTTGCCACTTATGGCCTGTTCCACATGATGGATTACACAGTCTTTCCAGGGCTCGGCGCTTATTTCGCGCTGTCGTGTTTGCAGAATGCCAAGCTTCGCTCCTTCCGATTCGCTTGCCTGCGCTGGACCGTTGCCTTGTCGCTGATGTGGCCATCGATGGAAAAATTCCTCTATCCGGGCTGGGTGGCGCCGATTTTGGCGGAGCATCCGGAGCTGACCTTGGGGTTCGACGTCGCGACCGTCATCACCGCCGCGGGCGTGGTGGAATTCGGCCTCTCCTTTGCCTTGTTCTGGACACCGCTCGTCCGCCGTTTCGCCGCCGCCGGTCTCGCGATGCTGCTCTTTGCGGCAACATTCGATTTCGGCAAGGTCGACGGGATCGGCCATCTGATAATCATCGCTCTTCTCCTGTTGGTGTTCGCCGATCCGGGACGGAAACTGGCGTGCTGTCGCCCGGCCGTCGCGCCGCTTGTCGGGGGCACCACGTTATTGGCGGTCATCTTTCTCTATGCGGGCACTCACGCGCTTTATTATAAGTCATTGCTCGCCGCATCCGGTTCGCTCGCGAGCGGCGCGGCGTTGGCGGCGTTGGCGGCGGGCTTTCTCATCGTCCCCCGCCTGGCCCACAGGTTGCTGCGCGGATTCAGGCGGCGCCTGTTGCTGTGGCTGCTTGAGCATGAGGAGGCGGGCGACACCCTAGCGGTCCAAACGCCGCGCGGTCTGGCTAGGCCGCGACCTGTGATGCGTTCCGGACGTTTGGTGCCCCTGCAGGCGCAGGGCTAGGAGCATGGCGACACGGCCAGTCTCCGCAAACGCGCTGCGGCAAAAGGTTCGCCGCGCCGTCGCACCGCGGCATAAGGTTCGCCGCGCTGAACCACGCCCACTCGCCGTCGAGCATTCGGCTGATCGGATCATGAACGAAACCCACGAGCAGGAACCATTCTCTCTCTTAGAATTTGCCGCAGGAAGCGGTGCGGTAGCAGCAGTCGTGCTGATCGCGTTCGTGGGCGTGCGGGCCTCTCAGCCGCCAAATCCGCCGGCACGCGAGTCGCCGGTTGCCGCACAGAGCCCTCCGGCCGAACCGAGCCAACGGCGCCGGCACGTGCCCACTGCGACGGCGCGTGCGCGACAAGGCCTGCCGCCGGGCGATTTGCACATCGCGGAATCTTCCGATGACGATTCGGCGGCAAACGGCGGACAAACCGCAGCGGCAAACACCGCACGACCCGCGGCGGCAAACGGCGGACAAACCCCAGCGTCAAGCACCGCACGACCCGCAGCGGCAAACGGCGTACAAATCGCGGCGGCAAACGGCGCACGGCCCGCAAATGGGGCCGCCACGACGACGGGTGCCCCGGCCTTCAGCTTTCTCGCCGAGGCCGCACCGACGACGGCTGTAGATATGCAGTCGCCCGCGGCGACCGGTGCGCCACCCCCTTTGATCAGCCCCCGCGATCTGTTTCAAGCCAAAGACGCGCTTACCCCTCCGCCGGAGAAGTCGGTGAGGGAGGCAGCAACCCCGTCGCCTGAGCCGGAGCGAAATCCGTTGAACCGTTCCGATGCACTCTGGATACAAACAAAGCTGCGCGATCTCGGCTATTTTGTCGGGAACGGTAGTGGCGCCTGGGGCCCGGCCTCGCGCTATGCATTGCGCGATTTCAAGACGATGAATGGGCTTGCGGAGGATGAGAAATGGGACCGGGAGACCGAAAATCGGCTTTCGTCGAAGCAAAGCGTCCCGGCCTCCAGCACCTTTATCGGCGGTTGGGCGCAGAGCGCTGAAGAGTGTCAACGCTTTCACGGCACCGGCGCTCCGCTCGTCATCCGCTCGCGCGGCGCCGATACGGAGAACGTCAAATGCAGTTTCAGGTCGGTCAAGCGCGAGCCGGCGGCGAGCTGGCGTGTGCAGGCGACCTGCTCTGCCGGGGGGCAGTCGTGGAATGCCAATGTGAGCCTGAAGCTGACCGGATCGAGCCTGAACTGGTCGAGCGAGAATGGCAAAGAGACTTACGTGCGATGTAACGTGAAGCCGTGAGGTGGTTGAGCCGTCCTCGGCTTCTCCAAGGCCCTTGATCGGGTTTCGCTGTTCGCTCACCCCCGAAGTCATAACGTTGCCGGGCAAATTGCCCGTTGTCGGGGCCCTGCTGAGGGCGTGACCCGCTCGCATACCCTTGCGCCTCTGGCCGGGGTCGGTTGAAATGTTAGGTTGCTGCGCCGGGAGCGGGCGCAGCTCGCCCACCATCCTCACGGCTCGTTGATTGAATGGGTGTCGATGGCGCGGCAAATATTCGCGACGACGTATGATGACGTATTGGGTTTGCTAACTATGTCCAATTGCATAAAGCGTTGCTGATAAACGCCCGACGTGATGATCGGCGATCCCCGCCTCGATGAAAGAGTGCGACGATGACCAACCAGCCCCCAACGGATGAAGAGCTGCCGGTGATCGCGCGTTTCGAGGTGCGGCACCGGGCCTATCTTGCAGCCGATGGCACGGTGCTGCGATCACTGCCGCAATTTACTGCCGACGCCGGCGCTGTTGTTGCTCTGTACCGCGCGCTGGTGCTGGCGCGCACCTTCGACTTGAAGGCGGTCTCGCTCCAGCGGACCGGACGACTTGGCACCTATGCGGCAGCGTTGGGCCAGGAGGCCGTTGCTGTCGGGGTGGCGAGCGCTATGCTGCCGCAGGACGTGCTGCTGCCGTCCTATCGCGACAATGCAGCGCTGCTCTGGCGCGGGGTCAAGATGGAGGAAATCCTGTTGTTTTGGGGAGGCGATGAACGCGGCAACTCCTCGTCCGGCCCGCCTCACGACTTTCCTCCATGCATTCCGGTGGGATCCCAGGCGCCGCACGCCGCCGGGGTTGCTTATGCGTTCAAGCTCAGAAAGCAGCCGCGGGTCGCGGTGTGCCTGTTTGGTGATGGCGCTACCTCCAAGGGCGACGTGTCGGAAGCGATGAACTTTGCCGGCGTGCAGCAGCTTCCGGTCGTGTTCGTTGTCAGCAATAATCAGTGGGCAATCTCGGTCCCGCTCCGGCTGCAAACCGCGTCTGCAACGCTCGCCCAGAAGGCGATCGCTGCCGGTTTCTGCGGCGAACAAGTGGACGGCAATGACGTGATCGCAGTGCGCGCCGCCGCCGCGCGAGCCATCACGGCCGCGCGCGACGGCAAAGGCCCCTCCTTGATTGAGGCCGTGACCTACCGGCTCGGTGATCATACCACCGCGGATGACGCGGCACGCTACCGGGCGCCGGAAGAGGTGCAGGCGCATTGGAAGGAGGAGCCGATCGCGCGGCTGCGAACCTATCTCGTCGGGCAAAACGCCTGGGGTAAAGCAGAGGAAGAGCAGCTCGCCGCCGAGTGCCAGGAGCGCGTGGAGGCGGCAGTCGCCCGCTATCTGGCGACGGGCCCGCGCCCGCCGGAAACCATGTTCGATCATCTTTACGCCGAACTGCCGAAGGTCTATCGCGGCCAGCGCGACGAGCTGGAGAGAACATTCCGTGGCTGAGATGACGCTGGTGGAAGCGGTCAATCTGGCGCTGGCCCGCGCGCTGGCGGACGACGCCAGCGTGGTGTTGCTCGGTGAAGACATCGGGGTCAACGGCGGCGTCTTCCGCGCCACCGTGGGGCTCCAGCAACGCTTCGGCCGCGAGCGGGTCATCGACACGCCGCTTGCCGAGGCCCTCATCGGCGGCCTGTGCGTCGGCATGGCCGCACAGGGGCTCAAGCCCGTCGGTGAGATCCAATTCATGGGATTCCTTTATCCCTGCATTGATCAGCTGGTGAATCACGCCTCCCGACTGCGCCATCGCACGCAGGGGCGTTTGAGCTGCCCCATGGTTCTGCGCGTCCCTCACGGGGCGGGCATCCGCGCGCCCGAGCATCACTCGGAGAGCACCGAGGCGATGCTCGCGCACATCCCGGGCCTGCGGGTGGTCATGCCGTCGTCGCCCGAACGCGCCTATGGGCTCCTGCTCGCCGCGATCCGCGACCCGGATCCGGTGATCTTCCTCGAACCGACGCGCATCTACCGGGCCGCCAAAGGTCAGGTCGAAGATAACGGCGAGGTGTTGCCGCTGGACGCGGCTTTTGTATTGAGGGAAGGTCGCGATGTGACGCTCGTCAGCTGGGGAGCGATGGTGAAAGAGACCCTGGCGGCGGCCGAACAACTGGCGACCGAAAATCTGGAAGCGGAGGTGATCGACCTCGCCACCCTGAAGCCTTATGACGAAGAAACGATCCTCGCCTCGGTATCGAAGACGGGACGGTGCGTCATCGTGCATGAGGCAGCGCGCACGGGCGGGTTCGGCGCCGAGATCGTCGCCTTGATCGCCGAGCGCGGGCTTCTGTCTCTGCTCGCGCCGCCAGCGCGAATCACGGGCTATGACACCGTCATCCCCCTGCCGCGCCTCGAGCAACAGTATATGCCTTCGATCGGGCGTATTGTCGCTGCCGCCCGCAAGGTTTGTCAGTTCAACTGAGCGCGAGGAAGCCGTCATGCGCCGGTTCACGCTGCCAGATTTGGGCGAAGGTCTCCAAGAGGCGGAAATCGTCGCGTGGCACGTCAATGCGGGAGATCATGTGGTCGCCGATCAGCCGCTCCTGTCGGTCGAGACTGACAAGGCCGTGGTCGAAGTCCCCTCGCCGTGGAGTGGTCGCATCGCGCAGGTGTTCGGCGCCAGGGGCGACTTGGTGAAGGTCGGTGCTGCTCTGGTGGAGTTCGACGAGAGCCCGCAGCAGGACGCCGGAACCGTGGTGGGCGAGATCGACCGCGGCGAGCGAGTGCCCCCGGCAGCGTCCGGCCCGCTCCTCGACCGAGGAACGCCCGATACGTCCGCCGTTGCGAACGGCACGGGCGAGACGCCCGCCGGAGACCGCGCGGCCGGGAGACCGCCGAGCCGGGCGCAGCCACCGCCGGCCCTTCCTGCCGTTCGCGCGCTCGCACGCAAACTCGATGTCGACCTCAACCTCGTGCAAGGCACCGGCACCGGTGGCACCATCACGCGGATCGACGTCGAGCGCGCCGCGAAGGGCCTTACCGATGCCGGTCCGGCCGAACCGCTGAAGGGCATGCGCCGCGCCATGGCGCAGCGCATGGCGGCGGCCCACGCCCAAGTTGTCCCGACCACTGTCACCGATGAGGCCGACATCGATGACTGGCCGCACGGCGAAGACCTCACCATGCGGCTGGTCAGCGCCATCGCGGCGGCCTGCGCGGCGGAGCCCGGGCTCAACGCCTGGTACAACTCCGCCGCCGGAGAGCGGCGGCTTTTGAAACGCATCGATCTTGGCATTGCGGTCGACACCGGGGATGGTCTCATCGTCCCGGTCTTGCGCAATGTCGCCGAGCGCGACGCCCGGGATCTGCGCACAGGACTCGATCGCATGCGAGCCGACGCCATGGCGCGGTCGATTCCGCCCGATGAGCTGCGGGGCGCCACCATCACCGTGTCGAATTTTGGCATGATCGGCGGCCGCTTTGCGAGCCTCGTTGTGGTGCCGCCGCAGGTCGCGATCGTAGGCGCTGGCCGCGCCGCACCGCGCGTCATCGCCCGCCAGGGCCAGATCGCGGTGCGCCGTCTCCTACCGTTGTCGCTGACGTTCGATCACCGGGTCGTAACCGGCGGCGAGGCGGCCCGCTTTCTGGTTGCTGTCAAATCCGATCTCGAGCGCCGGTCATCTCAGTGTACCGCGCCCGCATCTGATTCCGGTCAGCTTTGAAGCGTTGACTGCCCTTTCCGGTCGGTCTGCCCGTTGCGCTCGGGCGTGCCAGGGCTGGTCCCGGCCACGCCTCATTATCATTCTTGCTCTGTGACCTCAGGACCAGCGTCGCCGGCCCGGCGGCGCGGTGCCTGCGGCGGCCGCAGAACGAACTTCCCGGCACCGGAAGGGGCCAGTCGCTGCGGAAGCGTCGAGACCCGGTCCAGAAGGTACTGGTCGACCGTCTGCAAGTCGCTGATCTCGCGCGTCGTCTCCTCCTGGCCGGCCGCCAGCCGATCGATGCCACGTTCTATGTTGCGCGTCATCTGCTCCTGACTTGTGGCGAGGCTGGCGGCGAGCCGGTCGACGCTCTGCCGCAGCGCGTCACGATCGAGCGATATTGTTTTGAGCGAAGCGGCTTCTCTGGTCGTTCCGCTATAAGATTGCCAAGCCAGGGCGACAGCCAGGCCAACTGAAAACGTTATCAAGTAGCGGGCGAAGGCGAGCGGATGCAGCCGGCCGAGACTTCCAAGCGGGTCCAGGCTGCGCAGCGGAGGTCGCCCGCTCCCGAACACGTCATTTTTAAGATCCGCCACGCGGATAGCAGGTGGATCGACTGACGGCTTGCCGTGCCAAGAGTCTGCGACGAACCCGGATTGCGTTGGTTTCGGCCTGGCATTCATCTGCACCTCGCTCTCATGCTCCCCAAGCGGGCAGCTGGTCCCGCTGCGTCAAAGCCCCAAGCTGGGAGGAGCTTGCGCCGATAGTCGCCCCGCTGGCGCGTGTTGTCGGTCGGCTTCTCGACGCTCGGCAAAAGCCTGGGCCGCTCTTGGGGAAAGTGGGGAAAGCTTGGTGAGGCGGAGACGCTCCACCGATAATCTCTTTATTATGGTTCGTGCGCATTCGACCCGTTCAAGGGGACCGATCGAGCAAGAAAGCGCGCGACGCGCACCTCCCTGCTCGAGACGAACCGCATTCCTCATCGCTCGGTGCGCGTGCGGCGCTCGCGGGCTGCGCCAGCACCAAAGGCACCATCGACACGCTCGCGAGATATCCTGCCTCCCCGCTCGGGCAGCGAGGCATCCGCGTCAACGCCGTCGGGGCCGGCGTGATCGACAGCGAGAGGTCGAACCTCGCCAGCACTGCGGACCCGCGCCGCCGGGTCGCTCAAGCGCATCGGCCGGACGAGGTCGCTTCAGTCGTCGAATTCCTGGATGCCGATCGCGCTGCGGCAACAATCATCGCGGTCGGGCGGTTCACAACTCTGAGCCGCCCGACCCGATCATCATTTTGACCAAATGATGGCGCCGTTCATGGCGGCTAGCTCGGAAGTCGTTAGCCCGACGGTGACGCCCCGTGCGGAATGGTGGTGATTGTGACGCTGTGTCCCAATAAAATGGCATGCTCATACCCAACCGTAATTGATTGCGGCCTGAACCAGCCCTGCGAGAGCAAGTGCCCGCAAAGACCAGCGTTGTCAAAGCCAGGAAGCTAAAGACCGGGGCGATATCTCGGCGGTAATCAGCATCGCGGCGGCCACGAAGATCGCTCCCAGGACGGAAGCTGCTTCTATGAGGGGACGCTTGCGAGGTAGACCTGACAACTGTCGCGAGCTGGAATTGGTCGCGGTTTGACAGATTTAGGTTTATTTGAAAAACAAAGACGCGAGCACGGCCGTATCAACGGGAGCCAAGTGTTCCTCCTTCTTGGACGCACCTGGTGCAACGCAGCGGTGTCAGCCCACGTGAAAGCTACAATCGTTAAACCTTCATTTCCATTTTTGCTATTCCTGTGTTCTCCTCTTCATTTCCGCTGCAAATATCAACTGCGACTTCTGGCAGGATAATTTGTGGTGACGTCCTGATACGACGTTTTAAACAAATTCCATAAAAGGATGGTGTAATGTCAATTACAACCTCCGTGGGAACTAATCCAAACTTGTGTATTTTCTGCGACCTGTCAATATCAATCAATAGTCGTTGTCTCCTGCGACTCCGGAAACTTGAAAATTATTTCGACAAATTATTTAACTCAGGACACTATCGCGCCCGCAACTCACGGATTCTCCCTATGGATAGACGGTTGGATGACCGGTCACCGGGCATGGCGAGGAATAAAAAAGAAACTTTCGATCCCCATGAGTTATGATCGCCACGAGACACGGAGGAGAGCTTATCCCTATAGTGGGCCCCGTGACCCTCGAAGCATTCGTTATGGCCAAGAGGACTCTTACAAACTCCCCCTTACCAGCGAAGCTATCCGGGATAACACAATTGATCTGTGGTTCTGTGATCGGTGGACCAACCACTCCGAACTTTAGCTTAGATCCCGAAAATCCCTCGCCGAAGTGCCCATGAGCGAGTTCACCACATTGCTAATCGGGATCGACAACTGCCTCATGCGGTGGATCGCGGCAAAGCGACGGTTGGGCGCCGCAAGGTGCGAGCCGCGTCGATCTCGCCACCCTCGCGTTACCGGTCAACTCATTCCCGTGTATGGTCTATAAAAAAGCGGACCCCGATTGGGTGGATTTTGTAAAAAATGGTGTGATGCTGGTGTCATCAGAGCGCGGGGGATCACGGCGAGGACCGCTCAGAAGGAGAACCTGGGCCCGACTCCCGGCGCCCGGAGCGGCCCGAACGAAGCAGGATTGGTTTACGGGACGGACGGCCGATCATCCTGTAGGCCATTGAAAAAACGTGCGTCATCGCGGCTAGCGCCGACCGGCGCTTTCCAGCCCGTGACGGGAGATTTGGCGCCGTTCCTGGTGACCAGCCATTGCCTAACCGTCTGACAAGCAGTATTGATCCCGTGTCACGAGGCGAACGTGCCAAGGGCGATAGCGCTCTGCAAATGCGCCGTTGACTATTCCGGCTGGTTCCCTTGTCGGCAAGGCCCTGAAAGTTCGGGGCCTTCTCACTTTTTGGGCTCACCACGTGACACACGTCAAAACGAACGAGAATGGAACGACAGGGCGATTTGGGGAGCAAAGCGGCTAGCGGACGCTCGCGAATTGTTCGGTGGTCCATCTTGGTCGTGCGCTCAAAGGCCGTGTGGCTCGGCGACGTTGAAGCGGCCAGCGAAACGGAGGCCATCGCCAAAGGGGCGGAGGAATTCAAGCAGCCGAAAGAGCGGTTGATGGCGGTCAGGCGGGGCTAGCCTTGTTTGGAGCGGTCGGGCTGCTTGGCTTGGCCGGCGCTATGCTTTTCACTGGCGACGGAAATCGCAGCCAAGAGCTTGCAGTTGCTGCGCTGCCCTCCAGCGCTCCGGGCCAGCCTCAACCAAAATGCCTTGTGATTGGTGTCGCGATGAGGAGCGGCAAG
>JASHRR010001125.1 GCA_030037185.1 Xanthobacteraceae bacterium
CCCGCGTCCCGCAACTGCTCCAAAGACGCACCCGGGACGTAGAAGTCCATTGCCTTGCCGAGCATATGCTGGCTGAACTCGGCCACGCCGCTGCTGCGCCGCCGCAGCATCGCGTTGGTTGATGGCGAGCGGTATCCGCAAACCACATCGATCACCTTGTCCCCGCCAACCTCACGAGACACCTCCCAGATCACGTCAAACAGACGCGGATCCATGTGAATGTCTTCGTCTTTACGCCAATCGCGGAGAAAGTGGTCGAGTCGCTTCAGCGCCTCTTCGTCATAGCGGCCGTCGCGCTTGTAGGTGATCGTAATGTCTTCTTCAGTGTGAACGTGGTGAAGCGAAAGGGTGCGGGTGTCGCCATTCGCGACTGCGTTTTCGAGCCCGCTACTCCCGAGCAATGTTATCAGCGCGACAAGCCCCGCGCACTGCCCGATGCCCGAGGAAAAAATCGGAGTTGAGAATTCGTTTGCCGAGCTTGCAGGAAGTCGTAATCCCATGTCGTCACACACCCTCGCGGACATCGGCCGCCCGCACCGGCCGATGCACCCCCGTCGACGGACGGCGGTTTAGAGGAATTAGAAACATACTGGGATTCGGACGGGACGCGACTCGCGCCCCCCCAATTTCCCCAACCACACCAAGGCACTAGTAGCCACGGAGTATGGCAAAAAAAAGCCGATGCCAATATCCGCTTTGGACCAGTACCGCTAAACGGTGGGGAATGCCGGCCGAGAGGCGACCTTGCAGACTCAATCGCCGTTCGCGCCGTCGATCGCAACCTCGCACTTTACTTGGGCAAAGCGCTTGAGAACGGCCCGAGCAGGGCGCGGGGGTCAGAACGCACTATCGAAAAAGGCCGCCGAAGAAAAACGGCGCGGGGCTGGCGACCGGTGCCGGCGCGCGGGCCTGGCGCTTCGTCGAAACGCTGGCTTCCCGGCGCTCGATCGGCACGTCCGCAACCCGCCTGTCTTCGCCCTTCAGCGCCGCAATCAGCTTGGCGTCGCGGCCATACACATCCTCCCGGATCGCAAGATGGCCTGCGTCATCGACAAATGCGGTCTGGTAGGTGAGGTGCACCGGAATGGGAGTCGCGAGATGAATGTCGCGCTCGCCGGCGCCATACATCCGGTGGATCTTCTCGACCGTATAGCCGTCCTTCGGATTGGCGATGCCGAGCAGGACTTCGGCATATCTGTCGGGGAACTGAACCCGCATGCAGCCGTGGCTGAATGCGCGCTTCTCCTTCGCAAACAGATACTTGTCGGGCGTATCATGCTGATAGACCAAGAACTTGTTGGGGAAGTTGAAGCGCAGGCGCCCGAGCGCATTCCCATCGCCTGGGGGCTGGTAGATATGCACCGAACCGTCGCGATTGCGCTCGAGGCGCAGTCCCATGCGATCGAGCACCGTCGGGTCCTGCGCCAGCGCCGGCAGATACTCGTTGTTGATGATCGACGGCGGCACGTTCCAGGTCGGGTTGACGGTGATGTATTTCATGGTCTCGCTGAGCAGCGGCGTTGCCTTCTCGCCCGGCTGGCCGGCGACAATCTTTGTCGTCCAGACCGTCGCGCCGTGATCGACCACCTTCAACGTATAGTCCGGGATGTTGACCATGACATAAGCCCGGCCAAGGTCGCGCGGCAGCCATCGCCATCTCTCCATGTTGGCGATGATGATATCGGCCTCGCGATCGTGACGCGGACCGTTGAGCGCATCGACCGTGGCGCTGTTCAATACGCCGGTCGGGGCCAGGTCGTGTCGGCGCTGGAAGACCTTGACGGCCTCGCTCAAGGCTGAGTCGTAGGTGGTGTCGGCGTTGTTGCCGGCAATGCCGAGCCGTTCGCGCAACAGCGCGACGCGCGGGTCTTCCATCCCGGGCTTCAGCGTCTTGCCGAAGGATATGTGGATGCGGCCGGATTCGCCGTTGCGGCCGCGCAACTCGGCGAGCTTTGCCTTGAGCGCCTTATAGCCGGCATGGGGCGGGTTGAAGCTGTCGAGCGCCGCGGCGACGTCTTTGGCCTCGCTGAGCTTGGTCAGCACTGCGCCCGGCTCCGGCGCAACGAGGTCGTAATAGATATCCGCGCTGACCCGCGAAAAGTGCACGCGGCCGATCTGTGCATGGCGTGCGAAAGTGAGGACCGTCGCAGTGAACTTGAGTTCGGCCTCCGCCAAGGCAGACAGGTCCGCGCTCGCAAAGCTCGGAATCGGATAGTCGCTCGGCTCAAGCCCGTCAGCGCTGACGCCCGCGAGATAGGTCGCGGCCGCCTTAGCGCGCGCCCCCTCAGCGCCGTCATCGATCCAAATCGGCGAATAGTTGCGGGCCTCATAAAAGGTTTCGACAGCAGCCTTGGCCTTTCGGTCGATGATCCGGTCAATCCGGCTGCCGAAGATGTCGCGTATTTTCTCGGCAATGCGCTGATCCATCGTCAGCACGGGGGCATCGGCCGGAGCAACTGCCGGTGGGGCCGCAACAGCAGGCGTTGCCGTGTCGGGCGTTGCGACCGGTGGAGCCGCAGCGGCGGGCGTCGTCGTCTCGGGCGTTGCCGCCGCCGGAGCCGCAGCGGCGGGCGTCGTCGTCTCGGGCGCTGCCGCCGGGGCGGCGGACGGTTGGGCAGAATCGCCGGCCGCCCCAGGCTGGCCGGCTTGCCGCGGCCTCGCCGGCGCAGGCGACTCGGCCGGGGTCACCGGAGCGATATCCGAGATGGTCGGAGGCGGCAGGTCAGCGGGCTCCGGCATCGGAACGGCTGCGGAAATCTCTTCCTCAGTTAGCGGCGCCGATTGGACCGGCAGACTCAGTCCAGTTACGACCAAGGCCATCGCGGTTGTCGCGAGCCAGAGTTCGAAACGCATTCTGCGCGTGACCATTCTTGAGCTCCGCACCTGAGTATTGCACGAGTCTTCGTGTCGGGGTCTGAAATAGAATCGGTTCGACGGATGTTGGTCGCCGAAGGCTTGCCGCCGGTTCATCTCAAACATCGACCTCGAATTTACCAAATCATCCAGAGTCCCTGCACGTTTTTGTATCAAATCCTATCATTTTTGCCCCAAGTGTTACCGCAACGCAACTCACGCACTGGGCCTGCGCCGTCCGATCGGGAATTGTGGCGGTGGCAGGCCGCGCCTTAACCTCAGCACGTCGACACAACATGGTAAAGGATATCGTCTGCCGCAATGAGAACTTCACCACGGCGCTACCGGCGGTCGCGATCGACGACCTCAGGACATGGCCGCCCTGTTGTGAAGGCGCACCTGCTCCGCGCCAGCATCATTGATCGCGGCGCGGGATGCCCCGCTCTGGCGGCGCGCACGTAAGAGCCCGCTTGTTCGTGGATGAGGCTGTGGCAGACGCTGGTTTGCCGGCGAGGCGCGGCGGCCGCGCCAAGTACCCTGCGCCAGAAGGTATTGCGAAACCCATGCGACGCCGCCTCGTGTCGGCGAGGTCGGGCCGCGGGATTCCGTCAGGAAACATGACATAAAGGCGAGCGGAAGAGGGGATTACCGCCCGCACCAAGCTTACCCACGCGGTCTGCCACTCGGCTATTGCATGCCTCGTCTGCTCAAAGTTTTGAGACCGGCGACCTGGTGCCAAACGGCAACCGGGGGCACAATCCGCATCGGCCGGGTCGCCGGTCGTGCCATAGCGCTTTCAAGGCAATGCCTCCGGCCATCAACGCCAAGTTTTGCAAACTTCCTCATCGCGCGGACGGGCTGCGCTCGGCAGCCCGCACGTCCTCGCGGGTCTCCGGCGCTGCTGGGCGTTGCGCAACGTTGTCCTGTCATAGGCGGGCCGCACTGCTGACCCTGCGGAGCTATTGGGCGCGATGCCCGCGAACCGTCCGGGGGTCGGCGCATGATCGAGGAGATGATCAACGAGCCGGAGTCACGCTGCGGTCGATATGGATTGATCGACCGAACGGCAGTGAATTGACAGCGCGGCGTCCTAGATCAGATTAGGCGTTCAGTGAAGTCCGCGAAGATGGTGCCGCAGGCGAGCATCCGCATTTTCGCCGCGCTCAATGCGGGCTACGAGCCACAGGAGGCAACGCCGTGCATTTCGTCGTTCACGCCGTCGACGGGCCGAACGCGCTCGCCACCCGCGCCAGACACTACCGCGCCCACCGCATCCATCTCGACGAGGCCGGCCGATACGACGTCGCCGTCGTCACGGCGGGCACCCTGGTGGCGCCGGACGGCGAGACGCCAGTGGGCAGTCTTTTTATTCTTGAAGCTAAAGAACGCGCCGCCGTCGACGCATTCATCGACAGCGACCCCTACCACCTCAATGCGGTGTGGGAGCGGGTCGATCTGCATTACTACAACAAGAAACGCTAAATCCCTGCGCCTGAAGGCGGGGGCTGAGGCCGCGCTGATCCCGCATTTCGCTTCGCTCAATGCGGGCGACGCGCTGCGGCTAGTCAATCTCCCGCCAGATGCCGAGCGCCTCCTGGGCGGGCCGGTCGGAGATCGAGAACAGCACCGACT